>JAIPIM010000271.1 GCA_021734725.1 Minisyncoccota bacterium
CTGAAATGTCCAAGTCATCGCACAGTTGGCGGGCCATCTTGACAAAATAGTCCACGCCCCGGTATTGCAGGTTTGGCTCGTACGCCTGCATGATGAGTGGCGCGCCGGTCTCGTCGCAGGCCTCAAGCGCGGCACGCGTAATATCGTACGTTCCACCATTCGTATTCAAAGCGGGTACTGCATACCCACTCTCTTGAGCTTTTTGGACGAGCGTTGCAGCGTTAACAAAGTTCATGGTGATCCCATAACTTGTGAAAATCGGACGATTTTCATTTATTCCGCGATTCTTCCAGCCTGATTGCCTGCTGCTTGCGATTTCCGAAAGTGATTGCCAGCGGCAACAGAATTCCATAAGGAATCCACACGAACCAGCGGTACGGATTCGGCAAGGCGAGGAGGAGGGTGAGGAAGATGATTCCTCCTACCCAAAAGATTACGGCCGACCTAATCATAAACGAACGTTCGCGCGGTCCGTTGGTGTTCTTGATGCTGAAATAGGTTCCTATGATTCCGCCGATGAGGCCAATAATACCACCCAGAATGCCGCCAATCCATCCCCACATGACTCCCGTACTCATGGGTAACTCCTTCCGGTTAGTCGCTTGTCTGCATTGTTTTGAGCTGTTCCTCGATCTGGGTCACGGCCTGTTTGATCTGCGTTGTTTCGGGGTGGTCAGGGTGGTCAGCCGCAAACTTTTTGAATACAGGAAGAAGTGCTTCCGCGTAATAGCGCATGGCCGCCTGTCTTGACTCGTCTTCTTCCAGTTGCATGGCTTTGCTTCGGATGTCCTGAACCTTAGCCTGCAGTTCCTGCAAGGGCTTCTGCTGCTCGACCGCTTGCATTACGTCGGTGTCTTCCAGCATTGCCTCCATACGTTCCTTGGCCGTGTTGGCTCCCGGCACACCGTCATAGAGTTTGTAGATATCGTGGAAAGCATTGTATTTTTCCAGGCCTTCGAGGGCATCGGCAAGCTCGAGGCGCAATGCCAGGTTGGTCTCGATGGTCTTACGAGCCGTTTCCGCGTCATCGCCGTCGGTCGTTTTCAACATAGCATAGACCGGTCCGAGCGAGCCTTCCGCGGCCTTATCGAGTGCGGGCTGCAGTGAGGCAGGGGCATAGTCGCGGGTCAAGTCCCAAAGTTTCTCTTCGAATACCGGGTCCATAGGATGTCCCGCCCACGCCACTTTGCCGTCCGTGCCGACCGCCGCGGCGAATGGAATCCCGCGAAACTCGAGCCCTTGCTGCATCTTGTGTCCCGCGCCAACGTAATACACCATTCCCATTTGTGCCGCAAAAGGTTTGACCTGGTCCAAGCTTTCGTCGGACAGCCCCAGTACACGAAGTCCGAACGGTTCGAGTCGCTGCGAGACGTCGTTCAAGTGCGGAATACTCTGACGGCAAGGAGGACACCAGGTTGCCCAGAATTCCAAGACATACGGTCTGTCATTAAGCGTTTCCTGGGTCAGGGCTTTCTGTGTCGCCCAACCCGCCACATTCAGATCCGGGGCGTCCTTCCCGACGTTCGGGTTTTGTCCCTCTGCATGACCGATGGATCCTGACAGAAAAAAGCTGACGGTTGCGGCCGCAAGAAGCGTCTTCGCGTGTGTCGTAATCATTTGTTCATTCCTCATTGTTTTGTCGCTACTGTGTTAGTTCCAGCCACTTGATAGTCATGAGCCGCGCGAAGCGCTGCAGCATGGCGCTGCAATGCCCTTTGAAGACAGCCACGTGGTGTGGCATGCCGGCATGCAGCATTGTACGGAATCGTTGTTTGACATTGCCCCCGTCAATCCGGGCCAAGCCATTTGTCCCCATGAGCGGACGTCGCGGAGTTTCGGTTTGTCCTTCCAGGGCCGCCACATGGTAAGTGTCATCGCAACTCCACAGTCGGAAGATTGTCACCGGCATGCCGGGTGTGAGGGTACCCTCGACGACCGCGGGCTTCCGATCATTGAAATGGCGCGCAAGCCGAGGTCCATCCTCGCGCTCTGCCGGTTGAAGCAGAGCGAAGGGGGCGTTTCCGGCATGCCAGAGCGTCACGCATTCATCATCGTGTTCGAGCCAGTCGGACAGATACCCCGGACCGAAGCCGAGGAGGGTCCCCATCCACAGGCTGAGGGCGCCGTCAACATCCCCTTCACAGGCAACCGGAAACTCATCCTCCGAAAGCCTTGCCATTCCCAGGTAAGGCCACTGCCCCATCACTTGCGGAAGTTCTGGCCAGCAGCGGACGGCGAGTGCGTTCAGGCTTTCGTTTGCGATCAGGTCGCGCATAGCCAGGTGCAATCGGGCGGCTGTATCCAGGTCTTTTTCTTCAATATCCTTAAGCGGCAGGGACATACCACGGATGATTTCGATATCATCCTGGACGCGTCCCGCTTCCATTTCGCGGGCTGCGGCCATGTATTCCTCAATCGAGAAGTGGCGCAATTGCACGCCCAGTTGACGCATGGTCTGCCACGGACTGGCGTGCATGTCTATGAATCCCGGCGCATGATTTCCGACGAGTCCGATTTTCCCACTGCGCATGATGCGGGCAGCGGCCGACAGGCGGACAGCCTTGGACAATTGCTCGACGGTATCCGGTTCGCCGGGCATGCCGTACACCAATTCGAACGGCTGGTTCATCAACCGCAGCGTGGAACCGAAGGTATGGGCCCCCACCAGGCTGCAGGAGCTGATCATATCACCGTCCTGTTTTTCCGGTGTCGCCCAAAGGATAACCGCCGTCTTGGCATGCTGGGCGATTGTTACGCCCAGGTTCCCGTCACTCATGGTGGGCTGGATCACCACCAGTACATCGGCCCGTGCCTGATCGCATTCCTGGAGTGCCGCACGGAGTGAGGCATCATCCACGATGCGTGTTTCGGGTACGGTCAGCTCAAACCCGGAGGCCTCGAGCTGGCGAAGCACCCCCTGGTGCATGTCGTTTCCCCAGTCCATATCAAAACCGGGGCGCTTCCGGCTCATGGTCAACAATCCAACACGTATCATGATTCGTTCCTCATTGTGTATGGTCATGAACGACTGTCCGGTTCGGTACGAAAACACCAGTTTCGCGACAAGTCTGGTCGCCGGGCGGAACTGCGGCGAAGCCGCTTTGGAGTGCGGCATGTAAGTGCCGCTTTCAATTGTCGCGGAGCGACACCGTCCGCGTCTATAGCCGCGGACAACCGGCTCCGCCGGGATTCGAAGCGGTGCTCACACACCGCACTCCAAAGACGCTCACGCGCCAGCAAGAAACAGGAATTTCCTTTACAGGCTAGAGCGTCTCGAGTTCGCGTACTGCGGCGATATCCCCGCGTTCCATCAGTTCATCGCGCGCGTCCTTCCAGAAGGCAAGCACGTCCTCCGGAATGCCAGCCATATCCTGGAATTCTGCTTCGAGAAAGGCGTCGGCCATTTCACACCCCAGTTCAGGACTGACGATGGACTCACCCAGGCACAGGCAGTTGGCATCGTTGACGACACGCACGAGCCGGGCGGTTTTCACCGATTCACAACTGACGGCACACACCCCTTTGAACTTTCCCGCCGCTACGCTGGCGCCGGTTCCGCTGCCGCAGCAATTGATTGCCAACGGTGCCAGTCCTTCCTGCAACGCGCGCGCCACGCGCTGGCCGACAGCTGGAAACTTGTAGAATGTGTCGGTGTCGTGGCAGCCCACGTCAATCACTTCATGGCCTTGCGCTTCCAGATGCTTTTTAATGGCTTGTTTGAGGGTGAACCCCTTGGCTACGGATCCCATAATGACTTTCATTGTAACACCTAACCCCTCTGGGATGTTCCCTTGCTCTTTGTGATGGTAAGGCCTCTAACCTGATTAATCAGGCTAACACTCTGCCATTCGGCGACACGCAACCTTTATATGTTCGGGGCCGAATCCATGTTTGTCAAACAGATAGTGTTGACTGGCGACTTCCCCGAACCTGTCGGGGATGCCCAGGCGTTTTACCGGCGTAGGATGTTTTTCGCTCAGTGTTTCGCAGACCGCGCCGCCCAGCCCACCGATAATGCTCTGGTTTTCGACCGTGACAACACCGCCGGTCTTGCGCGCCGAGGCCACAAGGGTCTCCCTATCGAACGGCTTGACGGACGGATAGTGGAGCAGGTCGACCGAAACACCGTCCGCCGCAAGTTCTTCCGCGGCCGCAACGGCAAACTGCGTCATGTAGCCGGTCGTCACGAGCGTGACATCCGTACCCTCTTTCAGGACAACAGCTGCATCCGGATCGAACGTACAGTTTTCATCTAGGACTCGTCCGACTTTAGAGCGGACAAGTTGCATGTACGTCGGTTGGTCCGATGTTGCCATATGCCGCATAACGGCACGCAGTTCATAGACGTCGCATGGGCTGTAGACATGGAGGTTCGGCATCACCCGCATGAGCGCGAGATCTTGGAAGTCCATGTGAGTACCGCCGTTGGGTCCTTGGGTGATCCCCGGCGCCGTGCCGACTATTTTGACGTTGTTATTGGCGTATGCCACGCTCAGGTACACTTGGTCGTAGACGCGCCGGGACGCAAAACAGGTGAAACTGGCGCAGAAGGGAATCATACCCTCCGCGGCCAGGCCCGCGCCGGTGCCGATCATGTCAGCTTCCGCCACACCTGCATTGACAAAGTTGTCCGGGTGCGCGCTGACTACGGCCGGATTGGTTCCGGAAGCTTTGCTCAGATCTGCCTCCAAGCACATTACGTGGGGATTTTGATCGATCAGTTCATTCAGGGTTTCCCCGTACACATGCCGCATTTCTTTGTCATGCAACGCTGTCATCTTTTGGAACTCCTAATCTTCTCGGGGCTGTTTCAGGTTTCAGCCTTGAGTCTTCAATACGGCAGCACCGGCACGTCGTCGTCGGCCAGCGTGCTCATGTATTTGTCGTATGCGTTCCGATCGGGAACCTTAATGTTATGGCTCTCGGGTTTATTCTCGACCGCGCAGCAGCCTTTTGCCTTAATGGTATGCGCGACGATCATTGCGGGCTTGCCTTTCACGGCCACGGCTCTTGAGATGGTCGTGTACAGGGACTCCCAATCGTGACCGTCGGCTTCGAAGGTTTCCCACCCAAAAGCACGCCACTTGTCGGCCAGGGGTTCGAGCTCGAGAACTTCTCGGGTAAACCCGTCAATCTGCAGTTTGTTGTAGTCTGTAATGCACACCAGGTTGTCCAGTTTGTTGTGTGCCGCGAACATTCCGGCTTCCCAATTCTGACCTTCGTTCGACTCACCGTCGCCGATGATGCAGAAGACATTATGGTGCTGCTTCCCGCGCTTGGCTGCCACGGCCATGCCGCAGGCCACGGACAGGCCTTGTCCGAGGGACCCGGTCGTGGCGTCAACGCCCGGTACCGTGCGTGCGTCCGCATGACTGGGCAGGCGGGTACCGTCCATGTTGAGCGTTCCAAGCCAGGAGGCTGGGAAGAACCCTTTATAAGCGAGCGCTATGTAGAGAACAGGCGCTGCATGCCCTTTTGAGAGTACCAGGCGATCGCGGTCGGGCTTGCGTGGACTGTCCGGGTCTGTGTTCATGATGCGATAATAGAGTGTCATTATGACCTCTACCAGGCTCAGAGCGCCTCCGAGATGACCGGAGCCCGAGCGACAAATCATATCCGTGATCACATACC
>JAIPIM010000272.1 GCA_021734725.1 Minisyncoccota bacterium
CGAATCGGCGATGGTGTTGCTGCTGGTGCCGTGAGTGAGCGTCAGCGTACCGGCGTTGACCGTGGTGTTCCCGGTGTAGCCGTTGTCCCCGCTCAGGGCAAGGGTCCCCTCACCTGTCTTCGTGAAGCCGCCGGTCCCGGTCACGGGGGAGTCAACACTGATCGAGTAGCCGTCCTGTGCCTCGAAGGTGTGCGTGGCGGACGCACCGGCAAGGTTGAACGTGACCGCACTTCCCGTCCCCGAGGAGATCGTCAGGTCTGTGTCCACCTTGTTGCGAATTGTGCCGCCGTTGAAGTTCAATGTCGCAGTGGCGTGTGCCGGACTTCCGCCTGCTCCCAGTACGACACTCGTTGCTTCAAGCGTTCCATTCAGGTTGAGGATCCCGGTGGCAGCCCTGTTGCCGTTTGACTGGCCGAGGGTTATTGACCCGACGGTAAGTGTTCCGTCCGCCCCGACCGTAATTGTTCCATGCGGGCCGACGGTACCGTTGGAACGTCCCAGGACGACTGTGTTCACGTCGACTTTTCCGCTGTCAAAACTCAAGCTTCCGCTGAAGGGCGCACCGCCAGACCACAGTGATGACCATTGATTGTCGTATCCAATGCGTAAGTTATCCAGTTTCGCATCCACAGTCCCACCCGTGAAGTCGATGTATCCCCGAAGATAAGAATTTGTAATAGCACCATTATTGATTGTTGCGACGTACATGTTGGCGCGACTGTCTTCGCCTGAATTGCCGCGTATCTTTACCCGCGGGTTGTCCAGTTCCTCTTGAAAAGAGACATTTCCGATGCCACCCCGTGTACCTGGGCCTTCACTGGAAGCTACATTGAAGGCTCCGGTATAAATATCATTGCTCTGCCCCAGGTATAAATAACTGTTCTGACCGAACTCGGCATATCCGCCGACCCACACGGCATCGGCATCAATACGGTTGGACTCCGCCAACGAGAGGGTACCGGTTCGATAGGCTCCATCCCCATCGTCATCCCCGGATACGCGAACTCCGGCGGCCGCAGCCTCGAAGTAATTCAACCCGGAAAGATCCAGCGTAGCGTGTGACTGGTTGGGACTGTCCCCGCCGTTGCGAACCAAAACATAGCCTTCGGCATTGTCGAATTTCAGCGTTCCGCCTCCGGTTATGGCCACGTTCGTATCCGGATCCGATGGATCGATATAATTGCCGACCAGAAGGTTATCGTTGGCGGCGCCCGAAATTGTCAGAGCAACTCCCTCCGGAATGTTAGTGGTGTGCCATTGCGAAGAACTGATGTTGCGATAGCTCACCGAGGAGACCGGGTAATCTTGGTTAACCGTGTTCGTCACGATAGACGAAGCGGCCAATCCCGTATTGTTAAAACCAATGTCGTCGCCGGTGGGATCGGCGTCGTCCGGGTTCCAGTTGGCGGATGTGGACCAGTTGGTGTCTGGTGAACCGCCCGCGTCCCACGTAATCTCCGCGGCACCGAGGAAGCCGGTCAGCAGACATGAGCTGACGATGATTGCGAGCGTTGTAATAACAATACCATGGTTTTGCTGTTGGTTCTCATGGCGGGGTTCCTTTCCTTCTGTGTTCTGTTTGCTTCCCTACCTCAGACCACGATGAGCAGTCTAAGCCCTTCGCTGTGTACCGACAAAAAGGCCGGTCAGTCTACTTGAAGAAATGGATCGAAAAAAAACGAAACCTACCCCTTAAACTACGCCTTTTGGTCGTACAATACAACCAACTATTCTTATTTTTTGTACATCCTTTTCATCAGTCATTTATTCACACCGCTTTGGAAGATGTCAACGGTCGGTTTAAGGAAAGGTTTGGTGGCGGAACATCGACCGCGGAACATTGAGGAGACCGACGTCTCAACACAATCGTCAATGCACGATCATCTCACGAGATGGTTGTGATTCGATTTTGATGCGAGATGTTTTTAAGCCAGCGTGAAAAGCTGGAGGGCGAGGAAAACCCGAGTTCTTCGGCAATCTCTTTCTGCATGCAGCCGTCCTGCTTGCGCTGCTGGTAGTACAGCCACCGCGCATCGTCGACGAACTGCTGCACTGTCGATCCCGTGTACTGCTTAAACATACGATGGAAATGAAACTTGCTGTATCCCGCGAGCGTGGCCAGGCTGTCAAGGCTCAACCCCCGTCCGCCCGTACTTCGAATGTGGCGGACAATGCTCTCCATCACCTGTTCCTGGAATTGGCTGCCCACGTGTTCAACGGGAAGCGTTCCTCCCTCCACAAGTTTCAACAGCGCGGCGGCAATCAGCAAGCGGATGCGTTCTCTCCGGCACACGGGCTCGATAAAATCCGAGTTGGCCGCGAGGACTGCCGGCACAACCCCCAGTTCCGAATAGTGCAGAAATACACGGCCGTCGACATTTACCGCATCGCCTGACTCATGCCGCTCGAAAAGATTCGTCACCATGCCGTCGTCAAGAAAGCGCAACCATAAATGCTGAATTCCATGCACCTCTTCCGGATAATTATCGTCGTGGTTACATCCCGGCGGAAAATACAGCGCGGTCCATGGTCGACAGAGATACAGGTCATCCAGCATCCCGTACAGGCAGTCACCGCGGAGAGCGAGGAGGCATTCCGCGTAGTTGTGACAATGACGATGCCGCCGGCTCCAGAGGCGACGGGCTTCCGGAACGTTTGTCTCGCGTTCAAAATCACTGGGGAAATCACCGCCGCCCAAACGCCACTGGAAGGGCTGTCGCAGCATGTCTCCCACCTCGTCACTCAGCCAATGGGGATAAACACCGTTTTCCGCTTGATTTCGTAATCCCATAATCGTAATCCCGGGTACTTGTGAAATTCGCAAACGATGTAAACTAATAGCAATATTCGTGTATTGCCAGTGCGGTGTTCGCTGATTATTTTTATAGATAAATAAGAGAACGTGGCGTGGCACGATCCAGCAATAAAAGAACACCAACACAAGGGAAAGCAATCATGTCTCAATCGTCTTCCTTAGCACTGCACGGAGGGAGCCCTGTCGTTAACGAACCCTTGCGATGGGCGCCCTGGCCCCCGGTTTCGGAGGCAACCGCCGATAAATTGAGGGACGTCTACCTCTCCCGCGAGTGGTCGTTCAACAGCCCCATGGAACAGCAATTCCAGCGGACATTCGCCGACTATCATGATGCCGAATACGGCATTTTCATGGCCAATGGAACGGTTACACTGCAATGCGCGCTGGCGGCCTGCGGTGTGGGAGCAGGCGATGAAGTGATTGTACCCGCCCTCACCTGGATGGCGACCGCAATGGCCGTCCACTATGTCGGGGCCACCCCGGTTTTTGTCGACATTGAACCGACAACTCTGTGTCTCGATCCGACTGAGACTGAAGCCGCGATTACGCCCCGCACGAGAGCCGTCATCCCGGTCCATCTGTACGGCGGCATGGCGAACCTCGACGCCCTGGGCGAGATCTGCAAGAAGCGCGATCTGATTATGATCGAAGATTGCGCGCACATGCAGGGGGGCAAGTGGCGCGGTAAAGGCGCCGGATCCTGGGGGGCCGTGGGCTCGTTCAGTTTTCAGCAGTCAAAAACCGTGGCCAGCGGAGAAGGCGGTATGTGCATCACGAGCGATGCGACGCTTGCCGACAAAATTTACCGCATCAAACACATTGGGTATAACATGCTGGCGGAACAAGGGGGCGCGAAGGACGGACCTCCCGCAGGGTTGATGTGCCACAATTTCCGGGCCACGGCATTCCAGGCAGTGATCCTCGATGACCAAACGCAACAACTTGCAGAACGAATCCGTAAATACGAAGAAAGCGCGAAAATAATCGCCGACGGACTCGCCGACGTGCCCGGGGTCCGGATTCAGCAGCGGGGGGCCGAGGCCACCGAACAGGGCTACTACGCATTCTGCTTTATTTTCGACAGCGAACCTTTGGCGGACATTCCTTTGTCCACGATCCTGGAAGCGTGCAGGGCGGAAGGTCTCAACCTGGGCATGACCTACGGTACTGTATACAACCATGTGCTTTACAACATGCCGGCGGAAAGCTATCGTATCGCCAACGCGAACTGTCCGGTGGCCGAGCATACCGCGGCACAACGGACAGCCATGTTCCTGCACTACGCTCTGGGCGCTGACCGCAAGACGATTGACACGATCCCAAAGATCCTCGCGAAGGTTGCGGAAAACGCGCAGGCGCTCAGGTAGCGTCAAATTTATGTAAAAAGTTTTGACAAAACCGTAACCCGAAACAAGGAGATGACTCATGGCAGGTACATATCGATTTTCGTTTGGTCCGTGGAATATTCATGAGGGCGCGGATCCGTTCGGTCCCGATGTCCGTGACTCCGTCCCCTTCAATCAGAAACTGCGGGAGTATAAAAAACTCGGATTCGACGGCGTGCAGTTCCACGATGATGACGCAGTACCGAACCTCAACGATCTCACAGCGGACGAGATTGCAAACGAGGCCAAAGCCGTGAAGGCAAAGCTTGACGACCACGGGTTGACCGCTGAGTTCGTCGCACCGCGACTCTGGGAAGATCCGCGTACCATTGACGGCGCGTATACCTCCAATGACGCGGATGTTCGACAATACGCGCGTGACCGGAGTCGGCAGGCGGTGGACATTGCCAATGCGTTGGGCACCGACCTGATTGTTCTGTGGTTGGCGCGCGAAGGCACGTACATCCGCGAAGCCAAAGACAGCAAGGTCGCCGTGGACCGTATAGTGGAAGCCATGAACGACATGCTTGACTACGATAACAACATCCGCATCGCGGTGGAACCGAAGCCTAATGAGCCCATGGACCATGCGTATATCCCGACCACGGGACACGCGATTGCATTGGCGGCCCGCACACGCTCGCCGGAACGCGTCGGTGTCAATATCGAAAGCGCACACGCCATTCTGGCCGGACTCGATCCCTCCGATGAAATGGGGTTTGCCCTGTCGTTCGACAAACTTTTCACGGTACACCTGAACGATCAGAACGGACTGAAGTTCGACCAGGACAAGACATTTGCCGCCGTTGATCTGCGGCGCGCCCTCAACCAAGTGCGCATCCTGGATGCTTACGACTACGGTAAGAACGGAGAGTGGGTCGGACTGGACATCAAGGCCATGCGCACGCAGAAAGACGAGGTGGCCACAAAGCACCTGCGCAACAGTCGTGACCTTTTCCTGAAACTTCTGGATATTTCGCGCGGACTCGACACCCAGGCAGTGGATGAGTTGATTGCACAGCGCGATTATGAAGAACTGGAGCTTATGATCGTGAAGGCGCTCCTGGGCGCATAAGCGTCCGTGAAAGGTAGACTTCTCATGAAACTGGGCTTTGCAAAAACGGACATCACCCCACGCGTCGGCGTTGAACTATGCGGGTTCGGCCCGTTTCTGAACCGGCACTCGACCGGCATTCGTGACCGCTTATGGGCGCGCGCCATGGCCGTACATGTCGGTGACAAACAGGCGGTCGTTATTGCCTGTGACCTGGTGGGCGTCACAAAACAAACCACTGGACGCGTGCGCGACCTGCTGGCTGTAAGCCATGCCCTTGCTCCGCAAGATATCATGGTCTGCTGTTCCCACACCCACAGCGGCCCGGCGCCGGGCTGCTACATCGGGTGGGGCGAAGCAG
>JAIPIM010000273.1 GCA_021734725.1 Minisyncoccota bacterium
TTCGCCGAGGCGGAGGGAGCGGATTACGTCGGCGTGGGGCCGGTCTATCCCACGGGAACAAAGTCAGATACCGGAGCCGTACTTGGATTGGATGGTCTACGGCGAGTTGTATCGCATGCCAGCCTGCCGTGTGTTGCCATCGGCGGCATTACCGCGGAAAACGCTGAGGCAGTCACTGCTTGCGGCGTGGCTGGGTGCTGTGTAATCTCGGGTATCCTGGGCCAGTCTGACATTGCGCGTGCGATGCGGACGTTGCGTGACGCCGTCGAAAGAGGCCGACAGCACGCCACAGGAAGACGGTCTGAGCAATAAGGGGTTGAGGCTCTTGCAAAACCCCACGCGAGCCATGTGGGGTTTTGCGCGCGCCTCGATTAAAAACCCCAGGTCCCGCTCGCTGAAGACTCGCTCCCACTGCCGCCTGAAAGGCAGAACTCAGACAAACGGCGGTCAAATCCAATCGTGCATTGGCGTGTTCTACGCTGGAAATTCTTGTTCGCTGTTTGATATTGTGGTGTGTTATCTCCTCTAAAAACATCGATTCGCTGGTATGACATGGTCGGCATGTTTGCCTTGGCCATGCTGTTTCGTGGCCTGTGTTTCACGGTTATCGGCGATTCGCCGTTGCTGACGCATCCCGTCGTGGACGCGGGGTCCTACGACCAATGGGCACTGCGCATTGCGGCGGGTAATATCCTCGGGCATGGCCCGGACGACGTGTTCCGGCCACCGCTGTACCCCTATTTTCTCGCCGTCTGCTATCGCCTGTTCGGGCACAACATCGTCGCGGTGCAGTGGATACACTATGTGTTGGGGGGCCTGTCATGTGTTTTACTCAGCATTCTTACCGGCCGCTTTCTGGGACGCCGGGTAGCAATCGTAACGGGCGTGCTGGCAAGCCTTTACGCGCCCGCTGTCTTTTTCGAAAGCCAGCTGCTGACACCCGCGCTGGCGATTTTTCTCAATCTTCTCGGCACACTCATGCTGGTAGCGTCTATTCGGCGCGGAACATCGGTCCATTGGGGATGGGCACTCGGCGCGGGCCTGGCATTTGGCCTCTCGGCGGGGGTGCGCCCGGACAGCCTTCTGCCGGTCGGCTTGATCGTACTTTGGCTCGTTACGCGATCGCAGGAGATTCCGTGGGCGCCGCGACTGGGGTGGGCGGCGTGCGTTATCGGCGGCATACTGCTGGTGATAACGCCGATCACCGTTCGAAATGCAGTGGTGTCGGGTAACTTTGTACCAATTGCGAGTAACGCGGGAATCAATCTGTATGTCGGCAACCGCCACGGGGCTGACGGTCTTTCGGCGTGTCCCGTTGGCATCCGCTGGGAACAGCTGGTTTCTCAGGTGCCGCAATCGGTGCTGGAGCAACCGGCCGCGGCCTCTCGATGGTGGATGAAACAGACCTTGATTGAGGTCGCCGCCCGCCCCGGCGAGTCACTCACGCGCCTGGGCACAAAGGCGGTTGCGTTCCTGAACCAGCGTGAAATCCGCAACAACATCGGCTTCGCATTCATGCAGGAACGGGCCTGGCCCTTGCGCTGGCCGTTCGTCCAATTCTGGATGATCCTGCCGCTCGCGTGCTATGGTTTCTACCGTCTGTTCGGCAGCGCACGGATGCGGGGGCGCCGAATAGGGGTCCTGTGCCTGCTGTGGACGGTTGGTTACTGGGGAATTGGTATAATTTTCTTTATGACGGCGCGCTACAGGATGCCGGCAATTCCCTTCTTGCTGATACCCGCTGGATTCAGTGTGATGGCGCTGGCGGAAGCAGTGCGCAAACGGCAGAAACGGACGCTCCAGATCGCCGCGGTCATTATCGGCGTGGTCGCCACACTCACCTGGCTGCCCTGGCCGGCGCCTGACACAAACGCGGAAGGCGTCCGAGACTATGTTAACCTCGGTAACGCGTATCAGGCCGGGGGACAACGGGAAGCAGCCGAAGACGCGTACCGCCGGGCACTCGCGTTGGCGGACGACCCGGATGCGCATTACCTGCTCGGACAACTGCTCTTGAAGGACGGTGACAACGGCACCGCGCGTTCGCATTTCGAAAAAGCGTTAAAAATTGTCCCGGAATCACCCGACGTGCTGCTCGCGCGGGCACAAGCCCAACTGCGGCTGGGACAGCTCAAAGCGGGATTGGATACGCTTCGCCAACTTGACGACCTCGCAAAATATAAGAACCTGTGGCCGAAACGGTCCACCTGGGCGCGCGCCCTCTTCATGTTGTCCGAACTGGAGGAGCCGTTACACCAGCATGAGCTCCGTCAGCGCGCCTGGGCTGTCGATCCACATACCATGGCGGAAATAGCCCTCTTGTGGGATAGAGAGCTCGAGCGGGCAACGGACGTGTTTCTGGAAACGTGCGACCGGGAACCGTGGAACTGGTATGCGCAGGCCAATCTGGGAATGGTTTACTTACAGCAGGGGAAGGCCCACGCCGCACTTCCGCACTTCCGGAAAGCGGTGCGGCTGAATCCCGCGAAAGAAGGCCTCCAGTTCCAACTGGCGCGGGCATTGGTCGCCGCGGGCGAGGAGGAAGAGGCGGCAAAAATCCTGGCGGATAGTATGGGCAGACTTCCCGACTGCCGCCTGCGGGATGATGTGGAAACGCTGCTTGATTTTGTGCGAGAAAATAAAATCGCGAGAAAACTTGACACCGAAACCAAATAAGCATATACTGATAATTCAACTCACTATCGTGCCTGCGGGGGGCCGATCGTAGGAAAGGAACCGATCATGCGTAGGTATGTTGTTTCGCTTGCGTTAGGTGTTGCCTGTCTCGTTGGCCTTCAAATCAGAGCATCCGATTTTTCCGACATCGTCGAGACCATCCAGCTTGCCACCGGTGAAACCCTGGTTGCCCATCAGGCGGGTGCCACTGATCTGCCGAATATCGCCGACTATAGTTGGTGGTACGGCTGCTCCCCGACGTCCGTCGGCATGGCTATGGGGTTTTACGACCGCAACGGTTACAACGGCATGAATTACGGGCGCCTCATACCGGGCGGTCAGGCGGAAGCAACCGGTCACGGAGGCATCAGCACTGCCCCTCTGGCGGAAGCGTCGATTGCCAGCAGCGGTCATATTGCCGATTTCTGGACTGGTTACGGACATTCGGGAGACGATCCGCTGGCCAGTGGGCGAACCATTCCGGCGGACTTCAACAGTTTGGCCGATTTCATGGGAACGAGCCAAGATTCGCAAAGCAATAGCGACGGCTCGACCACGTTCTATTATTACACCAACGGTGCTCCGACGACCGCGCAAAACCTGTTCAATGGGGGAGTGGCCGACAAGAGTGGATTGTACGGAATTTACGAATACCTGGGCTATCGCGGCTACACTCCGGACGCTAACAACCTTTATAACCAGTACATCGCGGAACTAGGTCTTACCTACGGCTTTACCTGGGAACAATACAAGGCGGAGATCGACGCGGGACGGCCGGTTCTCATTCACGTTGAAGGTCATACAATGTGCGGCATCGGCTACAACGATGCCACGAACCAGGTCCGCCTTCTGGATACTTGGTCTGGCGGGCCGCACGCCATGACATGGGGCGGGAGCTACAGCTACAGTGAACTGCCACATTTAGGAGTAAGCGTGTTCACCCTGCCCGACGGCGATCTGGACGCGGTCACGGGCGGCAGTGTACACATCGAACGATACGACGACGGGTTCGGTGGTGTTACAACTGGACTGGGCGACGCCACGCCGCTGGATATCCTGTGGTCGCTGGACGAATCCAGCTGGACCGACGGCGGTGACGGGTGGCTTTCACTGATGCTGTACTACGATGACGCCGATCTCATTGCCGGCGGCATCGACGACGAGTCCACATTGCAGGCTTTCTGGTGGGACACGAACTCAAGCCAGTGGCTGGCGGCGGCTTCCGGAATCTTCTACTCCGGTTCCCCACAGGGGGGGCTCGGGGATTACGGCGTTAACCTCGCGGACAACTATGCCTGGGTTAACATCGACCATGCCTCCGACTGGATCCTCGCCAGTGTCACGGGTATCATCCCCGAACCGTCCACGCTCGTGCTCGCCCTGATCGGCGCACTCGCCTTCCTGCGACGGCGATAACCGATTCCGCAGACCTTCCGGCACTGACTCTCCCGCGCTGGGCTCCCCAGCGTGAATTAGGAAGCGCCAAATTCACGCAGCCGAAGTCAACAGCCTCCTAGTATGGAAAAATGGCCGACTGGCGTCGGATGTTTCTGGGCTGTTTTTGGTATTATCATTTAAGAGCTTACTATTAACAGCATGGGTTCTCGGTTCATCACTATAGACAGACAGTCTCCCATGCTTATGCCGCCCGATCTTCGGGATTGGCGCCCGGAGAATCATATCGCGCGCCATTCCATTTGCGGGAAAGACAAAGATCGTCATCGGGATGAAGGGAGACCGTTCGCCACGTAATCTGGTGGGTGCCGTTATTCCGCGCCGCGCACGGGTTTATGCCAGGTGGCGATGGTGGCGCTGGCCACGAAGATGGAGGAGTAGGTACCCACGACAATGCCGAGAAGCATGACCAGGGCGAAGTCGTTGATTGCACCGCCGCCGAACAGGAAGAGGATGATGACCACCAGGAGGGTGGTTAACGACGTCAGCAAAGTCCGGGACAACGTCTGGTTGATGCTCAGGTTGATGATATCCCGATAGGACTTGTTCTTGAGCAACCCAAGGTCTTCCCGGATGCGGTCGAAAAGAACGATTGTATCGTTCAGAGAATATCCCATTATGGTGAGGAGCGCGGCGACCACCGGCAGGGAAAGTTGCCGGCCAAGCAACAGATAGACACCCGCCGCGATGATCACGTCGTGGACCAGAGCAAGCACGGATGCGACGCCATAGGCGAATTCGAAACGGAATGAGATGTATATAATGATGGCGATCACGGCCAGAACAATCGCCCAAACGGCTTTCTCCCGGAATCGTTCGCCGATCACGCTGCCGACACTGGTCGTCTGCGCATGCTCGAAGGTCGCATCCTCAAACGCATCATCGAGGGATGCTGTCAGTTTGTCAAGATCCAGCGCGGCTTCGTCCGTAGACTGTTCCGGCAACACCACTTCCAGCAGCTTGCTTTGGCCGGCCGCGGAGTATTTATAGCCTACTCGAGCACTGGTATAGCCCATACCTCCTACAACGTCCCGCACGTCCCGCACGGAGGGAGGGGATTCACCCGTAACGCGGAACGCGACAGCCGTACCGCCTGCAAAGTCAATGCTCATGGCATCATGGCCTCGCACCAGCGCACATACTAGAGACACAACAATAAGCAGGCCCGACGCCGCGAACGCCACATTCTTTACTTTGAGAAAATCGAAGGTGGGATTTTTAACAATCGATGCCATCGACAGATTCTTGATCCACCCCATGGAAACCAGCAGATCGAAAATGGCACGGCTCATAAACAAGGCCGTAAACATGCTGGCCACGATACCGATACTCAGGGTAACGGCGAACCCGCGGATCGGACCGGTCCCGACACGATAGAGTATCAGGGCGGTAATCAGCGTGGTTAAGTTGGCGTCCAAGATGGTGACAAATGCGCGGCGAT
>JAIPIM010000274.1 GCA_021734725.1 Minisyncoccota bacterium
TAGAGCAAGGTGTCTGGGGGTGTCGCCGCATGCGGTTCGTCAGGACGCGTTACCTGGAAAAGTCGCGTGCCATAGTTGGCCGGTAAAGTCAAGTCAACCCAGCCGTCTCGGTCTGCTCGCAGGACCTCTCGTGTTTCCACATCGACGAACGTGACACGTCCCGGAAATCGCACCTTTGCGGCTGCGTCATTCCGTTCGTAGCTCTGCAGCAGCAACAGGCCGGACGGAGACGCCTGCCGTTCCAAAGCAAGCCATTTCACCGATGATTTTTCCACCATTACCCGTGCCGGATTCTCCCAGTAGTTGTGAATCGTCACATTCGATGAGGCTGAACGCGCACCAGGCATCGCCTGCGGATAGCCGAACTGCCGGAAGACCGCCTGGTATTTCGATGACAGCGCCCCCCCACCTCCAATGCCGCTGTACGGGTATATCTCATGCACGGTATGCATCCCCCAATTCGAGAGCTTCCCACGGTCCGACAACCGATCCAGGGGGACATTGCGCAGGGGATTGAGTGCAGTCGGGATCGAGCCGATCTGGCGGCCCAGTGTCACAGCGCGGAGGTAGTCTGGCGGCCAGGGAGGGCTCTCTGCCGGATGTTCCTTATTCCTGTCCCGATACACCTGCTCCTGGTCGAGCGCGACGCTGGACCAGGTATTGAGCGGAAGAATCTGCGTATTGGTTTTGTGCAGGTACATGTGCAGGGGATAGGGGGCAGTATCCCGCGCATTCCAGTATTGAACCTGGCGCCAAAGGCGCTTGTAATAGGCCCGCTGATCCCACAGGGGAACGGCCGGCCGTCTGCCGCCGTCACGGCCGACATATGCCGGATAAAAACTGGTGTTGTAGTTCCACTTCAAATAACAGTTGTCCAGGTAAATCCCCACCCCACGCCGGAGATATTCATTGGCATAATGGACGGCAAAGTCCTGGTAACTTCGCGGGAACCCGTCCCATGATGAAGGACGTTTGTGAAATCGGTTGTATACCTTGTTGCACCACTCGTCCATGAACACCTGCCATTCGAGATAGGTCTGATCGGTGGCGTGTTCCTCGAAGTACGTGGCAAGCGGGAGGGCTTGTCCGTGAACCCGGTAGCCATGCGCAAACTGATTGGCGAACCACAGCATTTTTTCCAGCCATGGCCGACCTCCCTGCACAAGGCGATCCTGCTGAACGCGCTGCTTGTCCTTTGCCGCGAAAAACTCCCGGTCCACCACACCGGTACGTCCGGCTTCCACCAGTTTTTCGACCACGGAAAAGTCGCGACCGTCCGGATATTTGCTGGAGCATGCGTAGCCGCCCCATGGCGTTACAGCCTCCCAGCCGGTCGGAAAACGGCGCATCCGCCAACGCGACTCCATCGGCTTGGTCGGGCTGGCCTGCAGTCCAAACACAATTTGCCTCGGCGTTTTCAGGATTACGGGACGCTGAATCAGGTGGACGCGGAGGACGACACGGTCGCCCTCGCGCGCCAGTGTCTGTGCGGGTGCATCAAACGATTCCACATACCCGTGCGCATTCTCCCCGAACCAGGCCAGCCCACGTTCTTCCGCCCCAAGCCAGATATAGGGTATGAACGAACGCATTGTGACCGGATACTTGCCGGCGCCCCACGTCTTGAACTGTGTGGCATTCCATATCTCGCCATCCTCCGGCCCCGGTTCGGCGCGCCAGACCGGAGGGGTCCCTGTCTGGCTTGTTACGTCCCAGACGATCTTGCCGCCGCGAGGGGTATTGCCGCCGTAATTGTTGCGCAGGCCCTGCGATGCGAAATGACAAAGCGGCACCTCGGCGTCTTTCAGCGGGATCTCCACCCATAAACGTTTTATTTCACGCGGGGAGGCGCCGGGCGCCAGCGTCATTTCAACCTTCACGCACCCGTCTTCCTCAATCGACGAACGGGTGGTCACAGTGACCGGACCAGATTCAGCGGAGGCATCGAAAACAGCCAGGTCGGGATGAATGACCCGTCCGCTGACGGTTCGTTTGCTCCATTTGCCTGTCCCCGCCGCGGTTTCGTGTTTGAGCTGCATCGGGGCCGCCAGCAGTTCACGGTCCAACGCACGCACGCTGTCGAAAAGACCGAACCCGTTGATGCGATACACGCGCCCCACAACACGCGCCGTGTCGCCATCTACTTGCACCGGTTCAAATGGCGGATACACGGTATGACGCAACCCCAGTGAGTTGTCCGCCCAGACGAAATGCCGTCGTGTGAAGGTTTTCGGCGAACGTACGGCTGTCTCACCGAACCGGTATTCGACAGCGTATTCGCCATCGGGCAGACCAGGGAGCGCGAGGGTCACCTCGCCGCGGCCGGTGTCATCCAGCGGCACGATGCCTTCGAACAGCATGTTCTCACCATCGACTGTACGTATGCCGACACCGAGCGTGCTCAACCCGTTTCCCACCTCCTCCCTGGCTGCCGGCGGCAACCAGGCCAAAGCCCCCTCGATATCCCCCGCCACCTGTAACGCGTTTCGGGAGGGATAATACGCGAAGGGAAGTCGCGACGCCAATGGCGTCAGGTAATTGCCGGAAGAGGAGTATTTTTTGCGTAAATATGTTTCCACCCCGCGACGCTCGCCTTCGTCAAGCACACGGTCGTAGATCGCGACTTCGGCAATCGCTCCCTGCCAGAATCCCCGAACCGAGCCCCAGCCCCACGTGGCGCCCAGAAGCAGCGACGTGGGCTCTTTCAAGCGTGAAAATGCCTCGGCAATATCCGCCTTCTCGGAGGCAACCTCCTCGCCGAAGCTGAACAAACGATGCCGCCCGGTGGCTGCGTCCAGCGTGGCGGAGAGGATATTTAAGCCGCGCGTATTCCAGTCGATCTCCCGCCCCATCTCGGCGTCGGGGATATAGATGCGCATGAGATTGCGGTCGCCAACGCGTTGCGCGCGCACGCTGCCCGGAAAGTATGGGGTTTCACGCGTGAACGACAGGAGATAGGGCCACGGCTCGTTGTTCTGCACTGGATCATGGTTGCCCACAATAAAAAGCGTCATTCCATCTGTATCCCCTAAGCTGAACTCGCTGTTCTCCAGCCATGAACCGCCGTCGAAATAGACGACGGGTCGCCCAAAGAGCGACATCACCAAGGGTGCCTTCTCCCGCGAGGCATACAGGTGATGGCCGCGTGGCGAGAGATCGGGCCAGCGGGCCACCAGGCGGCCGGCGCCGTTCGTCTCGGACGCCGCGCCTTGCCAACGATCCACCTCAACGGTGGGAGCACCCGCGGATTCTTCCGTATTCAATAGATCGGCCGCAACAGTTTCGGCCTTAACCCATAACACAAGCCCTGGCACGTCGTCGGGGGAAGCGGCCAGCAAGGTACAGATTCCAAGAAACACAAGGGCGGAAGGAACTATTTTTGCCTTGCGAAAGTTATTCGAAAACATAGTCAATCAACTAGTGTCCTGTAAGGCATTGTCCCATGCTATCCGATCTTGACCGAATGCGGTGACGCAGCATTCAAGAGCTGACAAAAATCCCTGACACTCACGCGAGCTGCTGGTACGAACTCATCTGACTGTGCGTAGCGGATCAAACACTTCATCAGGTAGTTTGCCTCCGGCCGGTGGTGCTGCAGCCCCCACCGCAAGCGCAAACACGTGGCCAGAAGTTTGCCGGCCCCAATTTGTATTTCAAACAAATAGGCCTTGTGTCGTGCCGCTCGGTAATGATCGATCAAGCGAATGATTGGTTGTATCGGCGTGAAGTGACGCCACACGTCCAGATTGAATGGCCATGTTTTCTCATCCGGCCATCCACCCGTAATCAGGTTGACAAACGCGTAGTCGCAAAAACCGTTGTGCGGAAAATCGCCCAAGGCTGGATGCTTCTCGATGACCGTCCCCAAATGACCGGTGTTCCCCCGGTTCCACGGCACGGTTCGAAAAATATCCGTATCGGGCATCTCGTAAAAAGGTAATGCCCTGTCGGATAAGAGCAACAATCGTCCGCCGTTCGCCAGCCACTGGAGTTCCTCTTCAGCCACTCGGTCAATAGAAACTAGCAATTTGGAGTGTACGCCTCCACCGTTTGCAGCTTCACTGGAGAATCGTTGCAATATCGGGTCTCGCTGCTTGGTTAAGAAACCCCCATCACCCGACGTAACATTCTGTTCTACCGGCGGAAAGACCCACAGCTCCCACTGATTACGCGTAAGAACTCCGACCTTGGGATGCCTGATGCAGGCATGGAGTCGCATGGTGCCGGGGCGCCGTGTTGCCGGCAGTGTCACGGTTAGCTGCGCAAGCCGCGCAACACGGGCCGGCATCGAATGTGGCACTTGTAACGTTGCCGCAAAGCAGCAACGACCTGATCGTCTTAATTGGACGTCGACACACAAATTGTCGCGGGGCGCGTTAGCTGATATGACAACCGCCATCTTCAACGGTATGTGTTCGCCAGCCGTGAAAGTGCGCCGATTTTCATCGTCCCAGAGGACAATGGTATCGCTGTTGTAGGTCCGCATGGCGCGTGGAGTAACGTTGTGGCATGTACCAAAGTCGTCAACAATTCCTTCGACAGCCCACATCCCATCAAAGAACAGCCACTGGACGTAACCGGCCAATCCAAATAACCTTGCTTTCTCATAACCCTCTTTGCGCAGCCGGGCTTGAATCGCTCGCGAATTCTTGACAAAACGCGGAATCTCGTCCTCTAAATGGGCATGTTGCGCCGCGATCAAAGCTTCTTTGAGCCAATATGGCTCCATCGGAAGCCCCCGATAGCGCTCAATCATTGCAGTATCCGGATAACTTGACCACCAACCGTATTCGTGGGCCAATGTCGGGCGATCCGTTTTTGGAGGGAGAGAATAGCGCAGAGCATCGTGAAAGTAGAGAATCTCCTCCAGATCGGAGTCTCGGTGGCCCAGTGTGGTGTCAAGAGTGGTTGCCCCGCATTCGTTGACATCCATGACCAGCGTACGTGGTGCCAGTCGTCGTGTACGCCGAGGTAATTCCTGATTGAAGAATCGGAACGATGTGCGATTTTGTTCCTTGACATACAGTTCACCCGCCATGGCAAAGCAGGCCAGCGAGGGATGCCCCCGCTGTGCCAGCACAATATGCCGATGTTCCCGACGCCAGAGACTCCGGAACTCCGCGCGCGGAGCGTTGCGCTCGCCGCGAAGGGGATGAACAACCCCCAACGGCATGGTCTGCATAACCAGCAACCCGACTTCATCGGCCGCCCGCAGATACTCCTCAGTAAATAGATCGTAGGCGGCCGCCATATTGAAACCGTAGGACTTGATCAGCCTTATCCGTTTGCGGAAAAAGTTGGTATCCACGGACGGACTGACGGTCCGCGGATAGATATGGTTGTCACCGCAAGCGCGTAATGTAATGGGTGAGTTATTGAGCAAAATATGCCGCCCCTGAACACGCAGACCACGGATTCCAAATGGTATCGCAACGACATCGCACACGTCCCCTTTTACAAGCAGTTGTGCCTCCGCCTGACATAAGGCAGGATGATCGAGACTCCAACGGGGCAGTTCGTCCGTCGGAATATGAAGACGCACATACGAGCGATTTGGGGG
>JAIPIM010000275.1 GCA_021734725.1 Minisyncoccota bacterium
CGGCACTACAACTGCCCTCCGAGCCGTAGGTCCTGGCGGCTCCCCGTCCGGTGACTGTAGCAACGGAACGATCACATGCCTAAAGAGCGCCTCGACACACTCATCCACAACCGCGGCCTCGCGGATAGCCGGGAGCAGGCACGGCGGCTGGTTATGGCGGGGTCCGTCCTCGTAAACGGCCAACCCGCGACTAAGCCCGGTCACCGGGTGGCAGACGATGTCGACATCACGCTGAAATCCAGACCCCGGTTTGTCAGTCGAGGCGGCGAGAAGCTGCAGGGCGCGGTGGACGCGTTCGAGCTCGACGTTTCCGATCGGGTCTGCATGGACATCGGGGCATCAACGGGCGGGTTCACGGATTGCCTTCTCCAGAACGGTGCCTCGCGCGTCTACGCGATTGATGTGGGCAGGGGGCAATTGGACTGGCGACTGCGCAACGATCCCCGCGTTGTGGTCATGGAAGGGGTTAACGCCCGCTACCTCGCGGATGGTGACCTTCCGGAAAAGCCCAGCGTCGCCACCGTTGACGCGAGTTTCATCTCGTTGACCAAGATCCTGCCGGCTGCTATACAGGTCCTGGCCGATGAGGCCCAGTGCATCGTGCTCATCAAGCCCCAGTTTGAGGCCACGCGTCAGGACGTGGGCAAGGGAGGAGTGGTCCGCGATCCCGACGTGCACGAAGCCGTGGTCAGGAAGGTGCGTGAATTCTCTGAGACCGAGCTGAAACTCACATGGGGGGGAGTCGTCACGTCACCGATCAAAGGCCCCGCCGGAAACATCGAGTTTCTTGCACGGTTGATGAAGACACCAGGAACCGGGGAAGACGTATGAAAACACTTGGGTTGTGCGCGAACACGGGAAAGCCACGTGCGCCGGAAGTACTGCGCAGAATCGTGAGCAAACCGGGCGAACTGGGCATGCGCGTCATCGTCGATGCGCAGACCTCCATCCTCAACCCGGAGCTCGAAACCGTTGGCGAAAAAGGCTTCGCGGGGGAAGTTGACGCCGTCATCGCCCTCGGCGGGGACGGCACGCTACTCAGGGCCATTCACAGCTTGCGGGAAGCGGGGATCCCGGTCATGGGGGTCAACATCGGCGGACTGGGCTTCCTCACCAGCGTATCTGAGGGTGAGATTGACCAGGCCATGGAATGTCTGGCTGATGACCATATTGAGGTCAGCACCAACCCCATCATGGTAGCCGACGTACAGCGCGATGGGGTGAGCATCGACTCCTACCATGCACTCAATGAAGTTGTGGTGGCGCGCGGGCCTGCGTCACGCATGGTGCAACTGGATCTGCATGTCAGTGGCAAGGCCGTCACCACGTATTCCTGCGATGGCATTCTTGTTGCGACACCGGTCGGCAGCACGGGCTACTCACTTTCTTCGGGCGGGCCGATTCTTGTCCCGGGCACTCCGGCGCTGGTCATAACGCCGATATGCCCACACACACTCGGCTCACGGCCCATGGTCGTGCCCGAGAGCAGCGAGATTGAAATTTCAACGCGGTCCGCCGGACAGGAATTGCTGCTGGCAACCGACGGCCAAACGGCGCAACCTCTGCGGGCCGGCGACACAGTCCGGATAAGCCGAAGCGCGCACTCCGCACAACTCCTTCACCTGCCCGGGCACAGCTTCTACGCACTCCTGCGTCAAAAATTGCACTGGCGCGGCTCGAGCATTAAATAGCAACACGGAGGCAGCCGTGAGCAGGACATCCAGAGGGGCGACTACCGCATCGACCACGTTCTACTCATATGACGCAAACGGTAACGTGACATCCCTCACCGACACCAACGGCTCCAACGTCGCCACATACGTTTATGGCCCATTCGGCGGGACTATTTCGTCTTCAGGAACGCTTGCCGACGAGAATCCCTTCCGGTTCTCGACGAAGTACACGGATGATGAGACAGGGCTGCTGAACTACGGCTATCGGTACTACTCACCCGAGTTGGGAAGGTGGGTGAACAGAGACCCGATTGATGAGAATGGCGGGTTGAATCTGTACGCTTTCGTGGGCAACAGTCCCGTTCTTGCTGCGGACATTCTGGGGCTGTCTAGCTACCAGTACCACAACTTCGCAAGTTACGGCATGATGTCAGCTCAAGTGAAGCCGTCCATCAAGTACGGTGCTGACCGCGCAATCAAGATAGACTTCACGCTGAAGCCATCACTCCACTGTGAGTGCAACAAGATAGACTTTACGCAGGCCTATATTGTCAGAAATCTGGAAGGCCCAGAGACTATGTGGGCTGAGAACAGTTCGATGCCGTCGTGGACGGACCATAACACTGTGGTGCCAGACCACCCGTCCGGTGCCTACTACATCCAAAGCCTCTATGATGCTGTGGGTCCAATTGCTGCAATCTACGGCCAGTTCGTCACTCCATTCTATTCGTGGTTTGAGGATAGTCCCGGCGCAAGCATGACTCTTCCGATACCTGAAAGATACAGGAGCGTCCGGTATTGGGAGGACGCCACAGGCGCCGCCGTAATGCGGAAGGTCAGGTTAACTTTCCTTACGTGTGCCGTCTGTTCTGAAGCTGACTGGTGGCAGGCCCTTATCGGAGAGCCGCGTCTGGGCTGTGTTTCGTGGAAGTTGGACTATCCAAACCTCCAGCCCGGTACGCTTCCAGTCATATCTATCGTCGGTTTCTATCCGCCACCAACCGCGACTCCGTAGAAAGCCCGAATGAACTTTGAACTATACCGAGGAGGGTGAGAAAATGTTCCGGTGCAAAGCCCTGCTTGCTGTGCCTCTTTGCCTTCTTCTTGTCTCCGCTTCATTTGCTGAGGAGGATAGGCCCCGGACGTACATCGAGTGGTTTGGTTCTCTGACATCAAGTCTTGCGACGGCAACGAACACACCGGTAGAGGCGAGCAAGGTGACTGAAGTGCTCCTCCTTGGGTGGCGTCAGAACGGGCCTCGCGGATGGGGGCTACGTCCGCTTCTAGTGCTCTCCTCTTCTGAAAGGGCTTCTGCCGCCCCTTGGCGCAGCCTTCGTCCGTTGACTCTTACAAACTCCGCTGCCATTCGCTCTCTTTGTACGACGCCCTCTCAGAACTCAGTTGACGACGTGGGAAAGTTCGACTCATGGCTAGTCGCCTTCTACGGTTCTTCCGGAGAAATGCTTGGAGTCCGGCGATATGTCCGGGAGCGTGGCGAGGCTGTTGTTCCTGTTCTTACCGGACTGGATTCTGCCCGGGGTCATGCCCCCTGATACCTGCACCCAAACCGGAACCAGAATCCAGCCCCGGTCCCGCAATGAAGGGGCATGAAGACAACCGACATCATCCTCCGCCGTTCCCGCTGGCTGAAGCTCGCCAAGAGCCTGACGCTACTGACCATCAAACGCAATTCCCTCATCCACCAGGCGTGCCCCGATGGGTTCCTGGAGGGGGATGACCAGCGCAAGAACAAGGATGCCATCGACAAGACTGCAAAGGCTATCCATCAGACACTGACCACGATGGCCAATGTAGAAGAAGGTGAGCCCAACATCGGGGCATACGCTGTTCTGGACGCGCCTGTTCCACTTCCCATTCATCACGCTTTGGTCTTGATGGCCACATCACGTCTTTCCGGTGACACGGACCGGGAATTCCGTGATGTCTCTGACTTCATGGATGCGGTCTCGGCAAGAAATCCGGACACGGCCATCGAGGTTCGTTCCGCTTTTCGTCACGACGGCCAACTCGGACCTTTGGTGACCATGCGGGTCAGGGACGAATCCATTGACACGTACCGTCCTACGCTCCGGGAAGAAATCCTGAATCAGATGTTGGCCATAAAGCCGGATATTGAATTCACGGTGATGCGGGGTCGGCGATGAGCGAATCCTGTGACAGACTGCCCATGCCCGACGGCGTCCTCGAAGATGACGCCATGCTTACGTTGGCCACTCTGGTCTCACAGGTCGGCTTCCAGGGCGTTGTCCGTTCTTTGGGCATGGTGGCCTGCCTTCTCGACGAAGGACGCCTCCACGGGGTCCTGAAGGGCGTTGAACAGTTCATGGGGTGGAGCGAAGCATGAACGCCGGAATCTACATCCGCGTAAGTACGGCACATCAGTCAACCAGCCTTCAACGCCGGGACCTGGAAGCCTTCTGCGAACGTCAGGGCTGGACCATCTCTCAGGTCTACGATGACTCCGGCGTGAGTGGCACGAAGACCCGGAGACCAGCCCTTGACCAGATGCTTCACGATGTGGCCAAGACCAAGACGCTGGATGTGGTCGTCGTCTGGAAACTGGACCGGCTTGGACGTTCTGTTCAGCACCTTCTTGATGTCCTTCAGCAGCTTCAGGATGCCGGGGTTGGTTTCGTGTCCACCACACAGCAAATAGACACCACATCGGCGATGGGGCGTATGGTGACGGCGATGCTGGCCGCTATTGCTTCGTTCGAACGGGAACTTATTGTTGAACGGGTGAAGAGTGGCGTAGCCCGTTATCGCGAAGAAAACCCCGACAAGGGATGGGGACGGAAGCGCGTTGGCATCGACATCGTCAAGGCCCTTGAATTGCGTTCTCAGGGCATGGGATACAAGCAGGTGGCCAAAGCCCTTGGGGTCCCCCGTTCGACGCTTCACAGGACGCTTTCGGCTATCCCACATACCCCTTCGCTTCAAGCAGCCTGACGGGCTATCCCACAAGCCCTATTCCAAAGGGTATCCCTATCACATTTGTAATCGGGATAGGGTCGATTTCCAGCGACTCGATGGGGTTGTTCATGGTCAAAGGGGCCGATGACAAGAAGCGATATCAATCGCCACCCTCAAACCACCTGATGTAATCACCCGAACTGAAGACCCACTTAGCCAGGGGAGTTCCTCCCTGCTGTGCCCGGAAGCGAAGATAGTTCAGGATAGCCGGGTCAGCATTCTTCCCCTTCACGTAGGCTTTGATTCTGGACAGCTCACAGTCCCAGGAATCCGCTCGCCACCCTTTCAGGAAACTCCGCATATCGGGGTAGATGCTGTGCCCGTCTTTGAAGTGCTTGAGATAGTAGGCAAGTTGCTTCCACACAGGATTCTTCTCCGTCTCCACCAGTCGTTTCATCCAGTACCGCAACTGACCGTTCCAGTTCTTGCGAAGTCTGTTGGAAGACAAGTCAGCATTCAGAATGTGAATACCGTCAGGACCAACCAGTTGGTTCCACACATCCGTCATCGTTTTGATGTAATCATCCCTGCTGATGTGGGCAGGAAGTCCATCCAGGGGATTCTCAGGGGATTCCGCAGACTCTTCCGTTTCGGGGAGTTCACTATTGCCCTTCGGGTCCACGGGGTCTGTGACATTACCCTTCGGGGCGATCAGGGGGCGATCAGGGACGGTCCTAAAGATAATAGTTTACTAGGCATGGCCTTTGCGCTAGCGTTCGCGTGTGCCAAGAATGCCAAGAGTGGAGTGTGCAGGAGCCGTTTACCATGTGACGGTGAGGATGGCCGGACATGCCTGGGGCGATCAGGGACGGTCCTAAAGATAATAGTTTACTAGGCATGGCCTTTGCGCTAGCGTTCGCGTGTGCCAAGAATGCCAAGAGTGG
>JAIPIM010000276.1 GCA_021734725.1 Minisyncoccota bacterium
CCCACCTACGAGATAACGTTCCAGGTACGTGAAGGAGATGTGTTTGGTCTGGTTCGGGAACGCATACGAAACGGCAAAGGTCGAATTCGAAAGATGGGTGTCGACTACCTCTTCTATTCATTGCTTGACGCCGTTATTGACGGCTACTTCGAGCTGCTCGAGAGGGTCGGGGAGCGAGTGGAAGTGGTGGAGGACAAGGTCATGAAAAACCCGGTCCCCGCCACCCTGGCGGAAATCCATGATCTTCGCACCCAGGTTGTGTTCCTGCGCAAGTCCGTATGGCCGCTGCGCGAGGCCGTGAGCAGTCTGGAAAAGACAGAGTCAAGCCTGATCAAGAAAAACACCAAAGTATTCCTTCGCGATGTCTACGATCACACCATCCAGTTGATCGACACAATCGAGACCTATCGTGATGTGGCCTCGAGCCTGTTCGAAATGTACCTCTCGATGGTCAGCAACCGCATGAACGAAGTCATGAAAGTCCTGACAATCATTGCCACAATCTTTATTCCCATCACCTTCGTCGCGGGCATCTACGGTATGAACTTCGAGCATATGCCGGAACTGAAATACCCGTGGGCGTATCCCGCGGTGTGGGGGGTGATGATCGGCATTGTGCTGGTCATGCTGGCGTACTTCAAGCGCAAGGACTGGCTGTGAAAACATTCTGGTTATGCCCTGTCCCGTTGGGTCCGTAAGTATGGAAGAATTATTTGATCGGAAAGGTGGTCCGGGTGGAAAGCGCGGACGAACGCCGGCGGGCTGAAGCCGCGCCTTCAACTGCCGCGTGAACGCGGAACTGCGGCCGAATCGCCGCGTGATGTGTGCGGAAATGTCAGAGTTCCGTCTTCAGACGGCAGCAGCAGCGAGACTTCAGCGAGCGGAGCGGTTCGCCTGGCACTGGACGCCGCGAGGCCCGTCGGGGTTGCGGGGGGGCGCCGGCGGGCTGAAGCCGCGCCTTCAACTGCCGCGTGAACGCGGAACTGCGGCCGAATTTGTGCAGACTTATTGATACGAAAAAGGTTGGCATATTCGGATTTTTCATATACCTTATAAATAATAGCCAATCAAGATAGTGTTATTTCAGGGGCTTATAATGCATATTTTAAGATAAGGACCAGGCCATGGCCTATAACTGGCGGCAGATGACGAATGAGCAGCGCGCTGAGGTTTTGCGTACCCGCCAGGAGTCAGGACAGCCCTGGCACGGACCACCCCATGGTCTGGAACGGCATTGGTATCATGTCGCTGCTGCGTGCTACGATCATCAGCACATTATCGGCAATAGCCCCGAACGACTGGCGCTGTTCGAAACAAAATTGCTGGTAATCCTGTCGCCGGAGTGCGAGAAAATCAGTGGTTGGTGTGTGTTGCCAAATCATTATCATGTGCTTGTGCAATGCCGCAGCGTGCCATTATGCCGCGCTGCCTTGGGGCTCGACATCCCATCTTTGGAACGTTGAGGATGGTACCTCCGGAAGAAAATGCTGGCATCGTTGTGAGCCGCGCGAGATTAAGAACGAATCGCATCGTTGGGCAACCCTGAACTATATCCACCATAACCCGGTTCACCACCGGTACGTTGAGTATTGGCATCACTGGGCGTTTTCGAGCGCCCGGCAATATCTGGATGAATTGGGTCGTAAAGAAGCCGCGCGGGTCTGGCGTGAATATCCGATATACAATATGGGTACGACGTGGGACGCTCCGGACATGTGACCGTCAGAGTTCCGTCTTCAGACGGCAGCAGCAGCGAGACTGAATCCCCGTTGACTTCATGCATACGCCGTGGTAGATTCGGCACTGTCGGAGGAAAACGAACTGCGTCGCTTCTGTATTGACCAGCGGGCCATAGGATAGGCCCCCGTTTAGGTTTCGTGCGGACGGTATACCAAAGGGCCTCAGCGCCGCGACCGTCCGCGAATACTGTAGGCTAATACACTCGTCTGGGAGGCCGAATGATCGAACAACCCCTGATCGAAGATCATAGTCTCAAAGCATCCTGGTACGAGGACTATGAAGCGTTCCTCTCCGACGGCAGAGATGCCGAGCTCCAGGCGCGGCTCGAGGCCTGGGCGCAACGGGATGTGCTCAACGAAACCGCGTCGGAGACCGCATTTATCCAGCGCTTTTTTGTCGACATCTGGGGTTATACGACGCAGGGCGGTCGGGGCGAGGGCGACTATACCTGCCGTCCCCAGTTCGAGGTGAAGCGCGCGGGGCAGGGCGGCGGGATGGGACGCGCCGATCTCGCGCTCGGTCATTTCGGCGCTGGGCGCGACGGGGTCCCTCAGGTTCTTTGCGAATTCAAAGATATCCGCTCCGGACTCGACGCCCGTCAGAATCGTAAAGACAACACACGCTCGCCGGTCGATCAGTGTTTCGATTACCTGCAGGAAGCATTCCAGTCGAGGGAACGCGATACGCTGATAACACCCTCCTGGGCGCTGGTTACCGACATGCAGGAGTTTCGCCTTTACTCCCGCGCGACGGGTAAAGCTCAGTCTCAACGGTTTGTACTTATCGAAGACGACGATCCGCGCGTTCCCGCCTTGCTGGGCGACAGTGAATCCGCGGCTTTTCGGAGGTTTGTGTTCTGGCGCATTTTCCAACCGGACATGCTGCTTGCCGAGCGCGGAAGCAGTCGACTGGACGACCTTATCCGCGATCAAATAGTGCACGAGAAAGAGATCGAAGCGACGTTCTACCGCGAATACCGCGCCTACCGGGAGCGTGTGTATCATGCAATCATTGATGCCAATCCGAATTTTGCCGGCACCCGCGGGAAGCTTGTCCGCCTCACGCAACGCTTTCTGGACAGGTGTATTTTTGTGCTTTTCTGCGAAGACATGGGGCATGCCCTCCGGTATCCCCCGGGGTTGATGCGCGACCTGCTCATCGAATACAGCAACAGCAAGTTTTACAACCCCGAGGGATCGGCACCCTGGGACGGCCTGCGCGGTCTGTTCCGGACCATGCGCGACGGCGGCGAGTACGGCAGCCATGCCATTGACCGTTTTAACGGCGGGCTCTTCGAGGAAGATCCGGAGCTGGAGTCCCTGACCATTCCCGCCAAGGTTTTCTGTGCTGAAGGGCAGGGTGGCGGCGGCGACGCAACGCTCCGCGAGCATCCCGATACGCTGCTGTACTTCTCGGCTGCCTACAACTTCGGCGTCGTCGGCAGCACCAGCGAGCGCGTCATCGGCCTGACCACGCTCGGACGCATCTTCGAGCAGTCGATTACGGAACTGGAAATCATGGAGGCCGAGGCGGACGGACGCGTCTCGATCAACCGTCTCACAAAACGCAAGTGCGACGGTGTCTACTACACCCCCGAGTGGGTCACGAAGTACATTGTCGAACACACCGTCGGCACACGGTTTGCCGACATCAAGGCCGAACTCGGCATGGGGACCCTGCCGCCGCTCGATGACGCCGCAATCGCCGAACATCGCGCCTTTCAGAGAGACAAACGCCGGACCGCCACGACCGCCGGGAAGCATCGCGATTTTCTGTCAAACTACCGTAAGCGTCTCGACCAAATCAAGATCGTGGACCCGGCTTGCGGCTCGGGCGCGTTTCTGATCCAGGCACTGAATCGTCTGGTCGAGGAATACCGTTGGGTTACCGCCGAGCAGGAGCGCATCGAGGGGCATCCCGGTCTTTTCGATCAGGACGAGGTTATCCGCTCGATCCTGTCGCACAACATCTACGGCGTGGACATTAACCCGGAGTCCATCGAAATCACCAAGCTGGCGCTGTGGCTGCATACCGCCGCGCCGGGAAAACCGCTGTGCGCGCTGGACCATAATATCCGCTGCGGCAACAGCCTGGTCGGTCCCGATTTCGGCGGGTTTTACAGTCAGAAGCACGACACGCTCTTCGAACAGGCCGACCCCAATCAACGCGAGCGGGTCAACGCCTTCGACTGGGAGGCCGCGTTCCCGGAAGTCTTTTCCCATGGCGGCTTCGATTGCGTGGTCGGCAATCCGCCGTACATCAAGCTTCAGCATTTCCGCCGCGCCCAGGCCGATGTTGCCGAATACCTCACCACCGTCAACCGCCCGGACGGCTCGCCGGTCTACGAGAGCACGCGCAGCGGCAACTTCGATATGTACCTGCCGTTCATCGAGAAAGGCATTGCGCTTCTCAGGCCCGAGGGGCGCATGGGGTATATCGCGCCGAACGTCTGGATGGTCAACGAGTACGGCAAGGCGTTGCGCAACAAGATCAAGCGCACCCGAGCGCTTGACCGCTGGCTCGATTTCAAGAGCTTCCAGGTGTTCGACGAAGCCATCACCTACACCGCACTGCAATTCTTCCGCGGCTCGCCGTCCCCGGCCGTCACCTGCGCCTTCGCGCCCGACGGGAATACGGCGGGGATCGAGTGGGATAATCCGGACGCCAACATCCCTTACGACGAACTGCCTAAGGACAAGGCGTGGAATCTCATGTCCGATGCAGAGCGCGCATTAATTGAGAAACTCGGCCAAAATAGCCAAAAACTTGGCGACAAGCGTTGGACACAGCAGATATTTCAAGGCTTCAAAACTAGCGGTGACGCCTTGTACGTTGCCGCTGATAGCTCTCCGGGGCGGTACAGTTTCCACTTCCCTGACAACAACGTGCGAGAACGCCGGATTGAAGTTGAAATCATGTTCCCCGTAATGTCTGGAGCAGAAGCGAAAAGATACGAAGCACCGTCAACAACGCGGTCTATTTTGGTCCCGTACCGCGTTGATGGAGACGACGCACGTGTTCTGAGTGGCCAAGAGCTGGAATCGACCTACCCAAACTGTTGGGCCTACCTGTCAGAACGGCGGGTTGAATTCGAGGCCCGCGAGAAGGGCAGGATGATTGGCAGTCTTGAGTGGTGGGCATACATATATCCAAAGAATCTCCGTCAAATGAGAAAGCCAAAGTTGCTCGTTGCTGGCACTGCCCCTGAACTCCGCGTCACAAGCGACCCCGATGGAAGGTATGCCTTTCTCGGTGGCCGGGTCTACGGAATACTCCCAGCGAGAGCCGAGGAGATGAGCTTCTTGCTCGGAGTGCTCAACTCAGCGCCCGTCAACCGCTTTTTCACAAGTGCGGCTCGGCCCAAGGCTGGCGGTTTTTACGACATTGAAACACAATTCCTGGCTCCGCTTCCCATCCCCGACGCTTCCGAATCAGAGAAACACGAGGTCGGCGAGCGTGCATTGGCTCTCCAGGACCTGCACACTCGGCGTCGGGATCTTGTGCAGGCGATCGACGACCGGTTGCGGAGTGGCCAGACCGTCCCCATGTCGCCCAACCCCGGCCCCGACTGGCTGTGGACCGAAGTCGTCTCGGTCAAGTCCTGGAAATCCCATCCGGACGCACCCGAAGACCTCAAAGGCCGCGAACTCACCGCCTGGGCCAAGGCGCGGTACGAGGCCGCGCTCGACGCACGCCCCGAAGCCCTGGATGTGCTTTTGCAGCCGGGCGCGCAACTCACGGTCGAGAACAGTGACGACCACATCGC
>JAIPIM010000277.1 GCA_021734725.1 Minisyncoccota bacterium
TGTATCCAGGTAGCGCTCATTCACGGCATCAACAACGTTGATATTGGGGGTAATTTCGAGGGCCTCAGCATCCTTCAGAAAAATGAGGCGTCCCCCACGGAAGGCCGCGGCGAGCCCTTGAAAAATCATGCGTTCACAAGCGATGTCCACACCTTCCGATGCTTCTTCCAGCCCGCGGGTAGCCCAGTAAATGGCATGAGCTTCCGGCAAGCGCCAGTCCAGCTCGCCATACTTCTCATTGAGTCGCCAAATGCGCCCTGGATCAAGCTTCAGTCCCTCCCGCATCCAGCGGGCCCGGAAGTACAGCTCCAACTGCTCCCAAATGCCGTTTTCGGCAAGCACTTCGGCCAACGGATCGTCCAGTTCACCCTCCGCATCCCGGAACGTTTTCTGCAATTCGTCCAATGTCGTGTCGTATTCGATCAAAATCGATTTCAGGTCCTGAGCAGCCGGCCCCAGAGAAGTCATTAACGCCGCATGCGTCACGGGTGCTTCCGCCCAACGTTCCCACACCACGGGATAGCGGCCAAGAACGGCAAGCATCTGCTTGGCCAACTGCACTTTATAATAGCGATTGGCATCATCCATTTCCTGGCCAAGTTTATGCTGATAAATCCAGCCCAATTCCTTGAACAGAGTGGGGTCTCCCGGATTATAAACCAGTGCCTCATCTCGCAGAAGTTCGATGCCGCGCTGGACCCAGCGCCAGCGATCCTCAAAATCATTGAACGTCACCGATACGTTATAGGCCATGTTCCAAGCCAGATAGGCATGTGCCCCAGTAAACCGAGGCTGCAATTTCACGATCCAGGAGGCGAGCTGGACCATTTCAAAATAATTGCCTTCCTCCTTCATCTTGGCCGAGCGGAGCCACAACGCATCCGCCACAAGACCCCGGAAACTTCCCAGCGCCACGGTGGTGAAAGCAACCACCGGGGGGGCGTTCTCAGCTATTGACGTATCCACCAGTTCGCGGCGTTCACGGATCTCATTCATGCGATTTTGCACGAACACGATAGTGGAAATCAATGCAGCCAGCACCACCGCGACCACTGAAGCTTTGGTCATGAATCGCGCACTTTTCATCGTCGAATCACCTTCCCCAGTTCACGGCGTCCGAGGACATATATTCCCAGCACCACAAGAGGGCCGGCCCGCAGCAGGCCCTCAAAGAGAATCAACTGTCCAAGCGCCATGATCTCGATTAAATAGCCGCGCGCCAAATCGTGAGTGGGATCGAACCGGCCCAGAGAAAGCACAATCGCATCCACCGCCCTGGCCACACCCCTGGTCGTAACATCAAGCAACCGTTCAATGCTGAATGCCTCTTGCGCTCCCACAGTTCCCTGACCAACCAAAGCTGCCGCGGCGCCACCCAAAACAAGATAGGATAATGCCGCAAACAATGCCACCGGTGTCGACAAGGCAGCACCGCACGTACAACCAAGGATGCCAAGTAACGCAAGCTGCAACAGTACAAGCAGCACGCCGCGGATGTAATTGTTCGCAAACCCCGTGACCCGTGCCAAAAGAACCGGCCAATCTTTTGCCTGCAGAATAACCGATTCTTTACCGGCATCCTGATTGACATACTGCAGGTACAGCGTCCCACCCTCAGGAATCATCGAGGCCGGAAAAGAAAATTCATGGAAACTGCCACCCATGACGCGTTGCGGCAGGATCGCCAGCCGCTGGTCCTCCGGTGCATCGGGGTTGAGCAATGCCCATGTACCTCTTGTCATGCGCTGCTTCGATTCGGATGTTGACGCCACAAAAATCTTGTACCGGACAAAAACACGCGCATCTGGGTCCGGTACGCGCACGTTCTCGTATTTCCAAGTCCGGGCAAAACCCGCTTCAACCTCTGTGCTGCGCGCTCTGATCTGACGAATGAGTTCTTTCAGTACTTCTTCCCTGCTGTGACCGGGCGCTAACTCGCCGGCTGTTTCGCGGCGCCGGTACTCGCGCTTTGCGAAGGCAACAAAATCCGGTCGCGCCGCTTGAAACGTACGCCGCCCCACCAACACCTCATTTCGTGCCTCCCTGAGCTCCTCGGTCGAGTACTGACCACTGTTGAAGCTGACAAACAGAAGCGCGTAAACCACCGCCGCTGACAGAATATAAAGGAATCCAGTCATTGCAAAGACACCCGCCCATTTACCTAACCACAGCTGCCATACACGCGTAGGCTTCGTGAGCACTAAATGAAGATTGTAGCTCTCTATTTCGCGTGAGAGTGCGGTGCAGCCCAACCATACCGCGGCCAATGAAAGGAGCGCACGGACAGCGTTCAGCGAATAGGTCAGCGACACTTGGAACTGCCCCGCGGCCGTACCGTCAGAGGAAACCGTCAGGGGCAGCAGAATCACAGCGGCGAGGTTGATTAAAAGAAGAACGTGGAACACCTTCGACCGCAGAGACGCTCGAATTGTCTGTTTGGTTATAGCAAAAAAAGCACGCACGACACAACTCCGTTAGACGTCCGGACCTGAATACATCATGGCCGCGGCCAGCTTTTTGCATGTATCAGACCCAACAACTGTTTTAACCACATACAGAGCAAACTGCAAAGCCGTTCCCGGTCCCTGGCTCGTAATTATCCGATCGTCCTGTTCCACTCTTTCCCCTGTATACTGCGCCCCGGTCAGGTGGCATTCAAAACCAGGATACGAAGTCACCCTTCGTCCTGTCAGTAAGCCAGCGGCATGCAGTACGATGGGTGCCGCACACAATGCCGCGACCCATCCCCCATTACCGTACACATCGTTGAGAAACGCAGTAACCAAAGGGCTTGCGGCAAGATTCTCGGCTCCGGGCATACCGCCCGGGACCACGGCAAGTTCAACGGTGCGACTGTCCAAAGAGGCAAGAGGGACATCGGCTTTCACCACAATGTCATGAGCGCCCGTAACCTCCAAGTCTGCATGCAGGCTCACAAGAATCACCCTGACGTTTGCTCGACGCAATACGTCAATAACAGTAACTGCCTCGGTTTCTTCAAAACCGGGGGCCAAAAGGACTGCCGCGGAATGCTTGTTCATGTTGCTTGTCTCCTGTCATTTGACTCTGGCACGCGCCCATGTGTGCCCATGCCAAGGTCATTGCCAGGCTGTCTCAAACCTGAATCCGAGAGAAAATTGGCGAAAAAGTATAGTTTTGCACACTATAGTTATCTGACGCCGCAATCCAAGGCGTCCCGTGGTAGTGTTCCAAAGGCCGGTTGCAGTTGACCGGGACAACCACTATCTTTAGTGACGGGTGACCACACGGAGAGCAGGCCCCGGACACAAACGCAAGCAAAGGATGCCTTCCATTGCGAACCTCGAAATCGCGTGCGAATACAATTGGTACAAACAGCACCAGACACGACATTCCGACCACGCCAATACCGAATACTAAGGATGGACACATGGCGGACGAAAAAGTGGCGTTATATCCCGGTTCTTTCGACCCTGTGACAAACGGTCACATAGACGTCATTGTCCGGGCTTCCCGACTCTTCGACCGTCTTATTGTGGCCGTCGGAACGAATAGTGGGAAAAAGCCGGTTTTCACGCCGCAGGAAAGACAAGACCATTTACGGCAGGTCTGCAGAAACCTTCCCAACGTTGACGTGTCTTCATTCAACGGACTGCTCACTGAAGCGGTAACCATCTTCGGAGCACAAGCCGTGGTTCGAGGATTGAGAGCCGTTTCAGACTTTGAGTGGGAATTTCAGATGGCCCTTATGAACAGAGAACTTAATTCAGCCTGCGAAACCATCTTCCTCATGCCAAAGCCTGAATACTCATTTGTCAGCTCTACAATGATCTGTGAAATCGCTCGATTCGGGGGCGATATTTCGCCGTTCGTACCCTCCTTTCTAGCCCGGGATGTAGTTAATCGCCTTCAACAGCCATGAACGCAAAACACCTACTTACCATTTATCCGGACTCCCTCCCCCCGGGGGGCATTGACTTGGCAGCCGACATAGCGGCCGAGGACCTCAATGTACCCGAGGATGACCGCCTGGTCTGCGCAGCGCCAATAAAACTCCGGCTTCACGTCAGTCTCGTCCATGGAGGCATTCTCGCAGAGGGGTCCCTCCATTCGGTATTACGCTGCAGGTGTGACCGCTGCCTCACCTACTATGACCATGACCTGACGATCGGCGCTGTCTGCCACTTCTCCAAAAGCACCGATAACGAACCGGTGGACTTGACGGACGATATTCGGCAGGATATTTTACTGGCTTTCCCGCAACAATGTCTGTGCCGGGAGAACTGTGCTGGGCTGTGTAGTAATTGCGGTCAAAATCTCAACGTACGGGACTGCGGATGTCAGCACCAAACAGTTCCTAACGATACGTGGCACGCATTGGACAAGTTGCAGTTCAACGGCGACCCCAACAGCAATGCTTCGAACTGAGTGACTGTGCGTGTAAGTGTGCCACCTGCAAGCACCGAGCGGGTAGAGCTAAATAACCAATGCCAAAACATGGAGAAGCCGCGCCATGGCTGTTCAACAATGTAAAGTGTCTAAGCGAAAAGTGCGTTGCCGTACGTCGGCCAACCACTACCAGGGAGTGCAGACAAACCGCTGTCCGTCATGCGGCGAACACCGTCTGCCGCATCGCGTGTGCCCGCATTGCGGGAACTATCGCGGCCGCCAGGTACTCACCGTCAGCACTTCAGAATAACTCCTCACAGTGACGTGACTCATGGTCCCACTAGCTATTGATGCCATGGGGGGGGATAACGCGCCCCAAGTTGTCATTGAGGGCGTCTGCGACGCACTCGAGCGTTTCTCCGGTATTGACAAATTATTACTGGTCGGAGATCGTCCCCAGATTGAGACCGCCTTGCAGAATTGCCGTGCGGATCACCGCTCGCGCATCGAGATTGAACACACCGACCAGATCGTGGCCATGGATGAACCCCCAGCGGCAGCAATCCGGTCCAAACCAAAGTCGTCTATTGCACTTGCCGTGGAAGCAGTTAAGCAGGGACGTGCCGGCGGTGTTATCAGCGCGGGACACACTGGTGCGGCCGTGGCTTCCACAGTTCTCAAGCTTCGCACACTGCCGGGCATAGAGCGACCGGGAATTGCCACTGTCTTCCCAAGCCCCAGTGGCTGCTTCCTCCTTTTGGATGCCGGAGCGAATGTCGACTGTAAGCCGAGGCATCTCACGCAGTATGCCGTCATGGGAGAAATCTACGCACGTGAGATCCTCAACATTAAAAAGCCACGGATAGGATTGATCAACGTCGGGGATGAAGCCGGGAAGGGAAATGATCTGTCAAAGGCGGCCTATGAAGAAATCAGCAAACTCGCGGACTTGAACTTCATTGGCAATATCGAGGGCAGCGCCTTGTTTAGAGGGACATGCGACGTTGTGGTCTGCGACGGTTTCGTGGGCAACGTCATCCTCAAATCGTGTGAAAGCCTCGCCGGGGCATTCGGGCACTTCCTCAAAAAACTGCTCGTCAAAAACCCCGTGCGACAAATGGGCGCATTTCTCTGCCA
>JAIPIM010000278.1 GCA_021734725.1 Minisyncoccota bacterium
AGTCGAAAGCTTGCCGGTCTCCAGCTCGTCGACCACCTGCATCTTGAACGCTTCACTGTAACGAATGACCTGTCGACTCATACCAGTCCTCCATTAGTTTGGGGTTCTGTTATGTGTCAACTATAACCCGGATGTGACCATTTCACCCTTCATCCTTCATCCTTCACCCTTCACCCTTCCAAAAAGCGTTCCTCGTCCCATTCTATTGCGCGGATCGAGCGTGTGTTTAACCGCCTGCATTTCCCGGATGCCCCGATCGCCGATCATCAGCTTGAGGAATTCCGTTTTCAATTTACCGATACCATGTTCAGCCGCGGGGGATCCTCCCAGCCGCACAACTTCCTCCGCAAACTTCAGGTACAACTTCTTGCCTGTGCCGTACTGCTCTGGTGTTTTGGGTAAAATATTGACATGCAGATGATTATCACCAATATGTCCGAATATCACATAGTCAAGGCCCGCGTTTTCCAATTCACTACGATACACACGCAGAATGGTGCGCAGCGCACTGTCTGGGACCGCCATATCCGTACCGAGCTTGGTCACGCCCGGGTACGTCTTCTGGATACGCGAAATAGTGTCGTTAACCACTTCCGGGAGGGCGTGCCGAAACACGCGCAGACGCTCGCGTTCGGCATAGGATTCCGCCGACCAGCACCTCGCCGCATCGGCCCCGGCTTTTTTGGCGAGACGCGCGACGCTATCGAGTGTGTGAATGATGCCGTCCGCCGAGGTGCCTATGTCGAGGTATACGGCACATGCGGCATCGTCCGGCAAACACGCCGGGACACCGGACGCAGCGCCTTTTTCTCGTCGGCTCTCCCGCAGAAACCGCAATGAACGCGGATCGAAATACTCGATTGCCTCGACGCCGCATCCGTCGCTCTGCCCGCGCAATTCTTCGGTAAACTCCAGGGCATTGAGCTCATCTCTGAAAAACACCATTGTCGCGGAACGGCCCTCCGGTGCACGAACCAACCTCGCATTCACCTCCGTGATAACGCCAAGGGTCCCCTCCGAGCCGATGAACAGATCAACGGCATCCATCCCTTCCCCCGAATAATAGCCGGCCACATTTTTTGTTGCCGGCTGCCGATACGTGGGCACTTTCACCGTCACTTCCTGGCCATCTTGGCGGACCAGAATGAAACAGCCCGAGGCATCGGCCCTGCACTGACCGCGCTCGAGGGCAAGCCGTGAACCATCCGCCAGCACCACCGTCAGGCCGACGATGTACGGACGGGTCGGACCATAGCGAAAGGTATGCGCACCCGATGCATTGCACGCAACCAGGCCGCCCAGGGACGCCCCGGTCTCGGTTGGATCGGGCGGGAAAAAATAGGCGTTCTCGCGGAGCGTTTGCAGACACCCGCGGCTTGCCTCATCCCAGTCAGCACTGTCGTCGAAGGCTGCATCGCGCACTGCCTTCTGCAACGCACTCAAAAGAACTCCGGGCTGACAACGAGCGGTGCACTCGTCGTCAGCGGTCTGGCGAAGCCCGAGTACGCGATTCATCCGTTCCATACTGAGGACCAGTCCTCCCTGGGGCACGGCGCGGGCCGTGACCCCGTTTCGAGCTCCCGATACTGTCACGGCCCAGTCATTGCTCGCAGCCTCCCGCACCGCGGCCGCCACCTCCGCGGTGCTGGTGGGAAAGGCAACCGCCGATGCCTGGCCTTTCTTCCGCGATTCATCGGTCAGGTACTTTCCGTAGTCCGCCAAGTCGTCACCCGTGATCAGAGTGCACGCGACGTTGGACGGACACGGCTGGGCATACATTCTGTTAGTGTTATCCATCTGTCTTGTTTCAGCTGAAAGGGGAAGATCTTTGGCCTCGATAATCCAAGCCAACGCCAAGCAACGTTAATAGGGTAAGCCGAAACAACGGAATATCAATGTTGGACGGCAAGGCTGTTTCATTCTCTGTCATGCGAATGCCCGAAGTAGCTCGGACGGTCCCCGGCCGAGCTAGCCTGAAGTGGTTCGGACGGTCCCCGGCCGAAATAGCCTGAAGTAGTTCGGACGGTCCCCGGCCGAAATAGCTCACGGTGCGGGCCGCCCCGTGCCACTGTTCGTGGGACGCACTCAATCGATAGAATGAAACAGCCCTGCGTCTGGAAGCGTGTTATGCGTTATTTCCGCCAAAACCGTACTTTTTGGAATGGACTCATCCTTCATCCCCAACTCCTCAGCCTGTAGCACGCAAAGGAGTGGCCCGGCCGTCGTTGTCGTCGTGGATAAAGCGCTCGGTAAGATTGTGCAGACGGCTCATGGTAAACTGCCCCTTGAGAATGATGTCGTCACAGAGATTGGCAAGACGTTTCCTCTCCGTATCGGACAACGCAACCCCGGTAATTGCCACAACTGGAAGGTTACCCCACTTCGGATTCTCACGGATGTACTCCATTGCTTCCCAGCCTGTTTTGATCGGCATCAGCAAATCCATAATCACCAAGGCAAACCCTTGTTCCGCTGTTTCAAGGAACCGTATCGCTTCCGCTCCGTCACATGCACAAACCGCCTCATAGCCCATGCTTTCGAAAGCCCGCGCGTAGAACTCCCGCAGCAGACGGTCGTCATCCACAACCAAGATTCTCACATTTGACCGATACATCGTACGTCACCTTCTCAAATCATCACACCCAGCCTACAAAACTCTCTTTCTTTTTCTCATACTACACTATACCATTTGACAACCTTCTCAGGCAAGTGTTTCGTGCATTCGGCCCCCGGGAACGTCCGCAAAAAAAGAGATGAAAGCAGGAGGCGACTTGGCGCGCCGACTGCCAGCCAACGCCGTCGTCACCCACAGACCCACACACTCACACACATCGCAGTATGGGAGTATGGGGGTTTGGGAGTATGGGGGGTACATCACTCACACACTCACATACCCACACACCCACACACATCGCAGTATGGGAGTATGGGGGTATGGGAGTTTGGGAGTACATCGCACTCACACACCCACATACCCACACACCCACACACTCACACACAGCGCAGTATGGGGGTATGGGGGTTTGGGAGTATGGGGGTTTGGGGGTACATCACTCACACACTCACATACCCACACACCCACACACATCGCAGTATGGGAGTTTGGGGGTATGGGAGTTTGGGGGTACATCGCTCCCACACACTCACACACTCACATACTCACACACCCACACACACTCTCTCTCCCTACTCACACACTACCCCAATCCATGCGATCCTCGTAACTCTCTGTCACCTCCCCGTCCCATCGCTACTTGAGATCAGCTTAACACGCCGCCGGTGCGCCGATACTTTGCGGGCGACGTGCCAAGTTTGGATTTGAACGTTCTCGACATGTACCCGCGGTCACAGAACCCGCAGATATCCGCAATCTCTTCAATGCTTTTCCCCGTATAAGCAAGTAGCTCACAGGCTTGATCCAGGCGGCGTGCAGTTAGGTAGGCGCTCGGGGTCATGGATATCTGAGACTTGAAGAGCCTGGTGAACGCATTCCGGCTCAGCCCGGCCACACGAGCCAAGTCCGACTGACGGTATGGACGCCCGGGGTCGGCGTTAACCAATTCGATGACTCGGATAAGGCGTGGGTCGGTCGGTCTGCGCGGCCAAGCTTCGTCCGGCAAACGGCTCATCACCCAGTCCACAAGTGAAGATGTGCCAAACAAGCGAGCATTGGCGGCGGTCTCGGGAACCATAAGCCTCACCATCATTGCCTTGGCCGCTCGGTCCAGGGAAATCGAAAAAACCTTTCCGGTCAACGAATCGTAGGGCTGCCCCACTCTGGCATGAACATAGAAAATCCTGGCGCCCCTTCGAAGTAACAGATGTCGAATCGGAGTGTGCGGAGAAATCACCAGTACATTGTCATCACGGGCCTCGTAACAGACCGCATGGTGGTCAACCCCGCCGCCACCCTCCGGATACCAGTATATACGCCAGGACGGCCGCGCGACACGCTGGGTGCCTCGCCGTTCGATTGACGTGCAGTCACAGCAGTAAATGGTCGTACGCAGCGGCGGCAGCGAGTCTTCGGGAATAAGCATTAGGTGCAAACGTCCACAAGAAAAGCCGAAATATTCATAGCATTCAATCGAACATTAATGTATAAAGATATCAAGACAAGTGAGATGATCCATATAACTCAAAGGAAGAATCCAGGTATGCAAAGTAAACCGAACGTCGTGTTTGTGCTCACCGATGACCAGGGATACCCGCCGTTTGGCTGCCACGGGCATCCGTTCATTAAAACGCCCAACCTTGACGCATTTCACGAGCGCTCCGTCCACATGGAACAGTTTCACGTGGGACCGACCTGCGCACCTACCCGGGCCGGACTGCTCACCGGGCATTACTCCAACTCAACCGGCGTGTGGCACACCATAGGCGGTCGCTCGCTCCTGCGGGCAAACGAATGGACACTGGCCGATGCCCTGCGGGAAGACGGTTACCGGACCGCGTTGTTCGGCAAATGGCACCTGGGCGATGAATCCCCCTACGTTCCCCACGAACGAGGATTCGAAACAGCCATCTATCACGGCGGCGGCGGCGTGAGCCAGAGCCACGATTACTGGGGCAATGACTACTTCGACGATACCTACTGGGTCAACGGCACGCCAAAGCAATTCAAAGGATATTGCACGGATGTGTTCTTTGGCGAAGCATTGACCTATATCGAGGAGCATAAGGACGAACCGTTCTTCTGCTATATCTCAACCAACGCCCCGCACGCTCCGTACAATATCGACAATGCATACTACGACCTGTACAAGGACAAGACCGACAGCGAAGAGTACGCACGCTTCCTCGGGATGATTACCAATATCGACGAAAACTTCGGTAAGCTTCAGGCCAAGTTGGAGGAACTTAACATCGCCGACAATACCATTCTGATATTCATGAGCGATAACGGCCAGTGCGGTTATGCCGCCCGGGGAGAGAGCAACGTCTACAATTGCGGCATGCGCGGCATGAAAGGATCCGAATACGAAGGCGGACACCGGGCCCCCTTCCTGCTCCGTTATCCCAACGGAGGCCTTGATGCCGAGCGGGCTATTGACGACGTGACGGCGTTCGTCGATTTTATGCCGACCATCCTGGACTTATGCAATGTTCAGGTTCCGCAAGAGCGGACATTCCACGGCCGCAGTATCGTTCCCCTGCTGCGCGGCGAAACAGACGATGAATGGCGCACACGCTGCGTTGTCACCGATTCACAGCGGCTGGTCAATCCAGTCAAATGGAAACAAAGCTGCGTCCTCAGGGACACCTTGCGCCTGGTGGACCGCGACGAATTGTACGACATTGCCACCGATCCTTCCCAGGAACACGACATTGCCGCGGACCATCCGGAAATCGTCGAAGAACTCAGAACCGCGTACGAAGAGTGGTGGACCATTGTCTCCCAACAATTCGACGACGAAATCCCGATCAGCATAGGGACCCCCTCGCGGACAGAAGCGCGCCTGAACGCCCACGACCTGCGTAACGAAGACATGAATATCGCCTG
>JAIPIM010000279.1 GCA_021734725.1 Minisyncoccota bacterium
CTCGACCTCAAGCATCTCTCGGCTCGCATCGTCCAGTTCCTCGCACTTCCATACGTGCCGCCCCGGAACCAGATACCCCTTGGCTATCTGCACGAAATCCGGGTAGGGCCGGTCGCTGCGGATACTCCGCAGTTCAGTGTTGCCGCGTCGCCGGTCATAGAAGCGGTCTTCCCACTGAGCGACCATTCCCAAGTGCTGATTGTTCAAGATAATGGACTTCACTCCAATATCCTCGGCATGCACCGTTCCAAGCTCCTGAATATTCATCTGGAAACTGCCGTCACCGTCAATATTGATGACCGTGGTATCCGGGCAGGCCACTTTCGCGCCGATGGCAGACGGCAGTCCAAAGCCCATGGCCCCGAGACCGCCAGACGTAAGCAACTGCCGGGGGCGCTCAAACTGGTAGTATTGGGCAGCCCACATTTGGTGCTGACCGACGCCGGTCACCACAATGGCCTTTCCATCGGTATGCCGGGAGAGAGCCTCCACCACGTACTGCGGTTGAAGCCTCTCGCTTTTTTGGTATTTAAACGGAAACGCCCGCTTCCATTCTTGAACCTGCGTATGCCAAGCCTCGCATTTCTTGCGAATGGGTTTCGCCAGAAGCTTGCGCAGTACAACCTTTACATCACCGATCACGCCGATATCCGAACGAACGTTTTTGTTGATTTCTGAAGGATCAATATCGACGTGTATGATTGTTGCTTTCCGCGCAAACGTGTCGACCTTGCCGGTCACCCGGTCATCAAAGCGCACCCCGAGTCCAATCAGCAGGTCACACTCGTTCGCGGCATAATTACCATAGTAGGAACCATGCATACCCAGCCAGTGCAGCGACAATGGATGGGCATCGGGAAACGCACCCACACCCATGAGAGTTGTCACAACAGGTATGTTGAATTCTTCCACGAACTTCCGCAATTCTCTGTGGGCATCCGCCGCGATTATGCCGCCCCCCGCATAAATGCATGGGCGTTCACTGGCCTCGATCGCCTCACGGATGCGCTCAATATCCCGTCCCTTTATCGCTGGCTCGGGTTCATACCCCGGGAGGCGACCACGGTCTTGAAAATCCGGGACACAAAGAGCCTGCTGAACATCCTTGGGAAGATCGACAACGACCGGCCCCGGCCGCCCACTGTTCGCCAGGTAAAAGGCTTCGGCAAAAACTTCACAGATATCGTTCACATCGAGCACCAGAAAACTGTGCTTGCAGACGGGACGCGTAATACCGATAATGTCCGTTTCCTGGAAAGCATTCTTGCCGATGAAGGTGTGCGGCACCTGGCCGGTGACCGCGACCATTGGAACAGAATCCATATAGGCATCCGTGATGCCGGTAACCAAATTGGTGGCACCGGGACCGCTGGTCGCCATGCAGACGCCTGTTTTCCCCGTCGCGCGCGCATAACCGGCGGCGGCAAACGCCCCGCCCTGTTCATGCCGAGGCAGAATCACGCGAACGGGCGAATCACACAACGCTTGATGCAGTTCCATGGATGCGCCGCCAGGATACGCAAATATCACATCGACATTTTGTTGCTCCAGGCACTGAACAACAATCTGCGCCCCCTTCATCGTCTTTTGTGTTGCCGCTTTTGCTCCCATAACTGTTTCCTCTGTAGCTTAAACCACAATCGTACGTGTGAATCCGTTCTTTAAAACACCTCTCCGCAAGATGCTCTGTAGAAAAAAAAGCGCCATCCGCAAGTGTTGCCCGACGATGGCGCTGCTGGATCAAAGGTTTGGCGCGACAGGAAGCTCAACTCACCAATGCACCCCCCGTGACCCGGCAGCAACCGCCGCCGGGCTTGGTACAACAACCGCAAGATGCTTCCACGTGTACATGGTTATCGTCCGTCTCCAAAAGGTCCCGCTAAAAGGGCGTCTTCATACCAACATGATTAATGTACTGGAATGTTTTACAGCTGTCAACACAGCTTCTTCACGAAGTCACGGGATTGACACCGAAAATACCACTTCCGCACCAACCTCGGTCTTGATCCTGCTCACCATCTCCTCGGCCACACGGCGATTGGTCTTGAGCACCGCCAGCGACCGACTCCCTGAATGCTCGTGCGGAGCCCGGATATCATCAATATTGATACCGCTGTCCGCCACCGCGCCCGTGATTTTTGCCAGCACGCCGGGGCGGTCTTCGTAAACCACGATCAAACTGGCACCCCGCGGATCAAAATACAGATCCTCAAAATTATTGATGCGCGAGACCATCAGCTTGCCTTCCGTTATGGTGCCGCGGACACTGACCTGCCGAATCAGTTCTTCTCCTTCCAGCAGGTCAATGGTTATCGAATTACCGTACCCCTTCTCACTGTCCGTATCACGAACCTCAAAGTCCACCTTCCGGTCGTTCAGATAATCTTCCGCTTCCTGCGGTTCGCTCAGCGCGTCAAAATCGGCCGAGATGCCAGCCACGATAGGAGACAGGAACCACTTTGCAAACCGTTTCAGCTCGCCGTAAAAACTGCATTCAATGCGTCGAACACGCGTATGCGTACCGAGGTAATGGCGTGCCAATAAGGCGATATCGTACGCCAGCTCCTGATAGGCCACATCCAAGTCGTCAGGCACTTGTTTGTTAACCACAAACTTGGTGACACCACGCTCCGCGTAGGCGACCAGCTGTTCAGCCGCGCGACGAGCGGCATTCGTGTTCGCTTCAACCGTGCTTGCACCCAAATGGGGCAACATAACGTCCGCGATGTCGGCCACACTTTTGTCACCGGCTGCATCGGAGGGATAAACATCGTTCACGAAACCAATATTCTTCTCCGCTTTAACGGCTCGAATATCATCCTCAACCACGACACCGGCGCGCGCGCAGTTGACCAGGACAGCACCCGGCTTCATGAGGCTCAGCAAGTCTTTGTTCACCATGCCGCGCGTTTCATCGGTCTCCGGCACGTGCAAGGTTACGTAATCCGACCGCGAAAAAAGCTCCGGCAGGGATACAAGACCGATCCCAAGCTCTTCCGCCCGCCGGTTCGACAGCAGAGGATCGTACCCCAGAACCTTTACGTCAAATCCCTCGAGCCGTCGCGCAACAAGCTGTCCAATGTTTCCAAGCCCGACGATCCCCACCGTTTTCTCGGCCAATTCCCGTCCCATAAACTTCTTTTTCTCCCACAACCCCTCCCGAACGCTCCGGTCCGCCGGACAAACATGCCTGCAGTAAGCAAGAATCAAGGCAATCACCTCTTCCGCAACCGCATTGGCATTCGCCCCCGGCGTATTCATCACGTCAATTTTCTGACGCCGCGCATATTTCGTATCAATCGTATTGTACCCGCTGCCGGCCCGGACAATAAGACGCAACTTGGGGAATGCGTCGATAACTTCCTGGGATACCTTGTTGCTCCGGACAATAAGCGCCTCCGTCTCCGGATATTGTTGCGCCAGCTCCAACAGGTCACCGTCGGGTTCCTGGATCACCGTCATATCTCGGTCTTCAAGTATCTCCTTGGCCACAGCATTCAATTTTGTGGGGATCAATACGTGCTTCATCGTTTTCCTTCCTTCAATGCTTGGACGGATTCAGAGTATCGTGCTACTAAAAACATCGACGCACGGTAAGCAAAAACATATAATATGGCCGACAACACCATCAAATCAAACGTCGTCGCCGACGCGGATGTGAACATCTCGCTTGAGATTCAGCCGGGCATCTCCGAACCGGAAGAAAAAGTCAAGACTACTTGCATTAGCTCGCATTAAACAGTATTTTATTTGTTAGCATAAACTGTCCCAGCGGTTCGTGCATGAATGATAACAGACGGTAGTCCCACTCTGTCGCCCGCGAGACACTACGAACATACACAAAAATCAGGAGCCAACGGAGAATGAAGGGATTAACTACAAAACAGCAGGAAATTCTCGATTTTATCGATCAGTTCAATCGGCGCGAAGGTATGGCCCCCACGGTCTACGAGATCGCGGATTATTTCGACATCAAGTCCGCCACTGCGTTCGCGCACCTGCGCGCACTGCAACGCAAAGGCTATGTTTCACGTACGTCAAAGGCTCGCAGTTTGACTTTGCTGCGCTCGGACAGCCCGCGTCACCTGTCGCTCACGCTCAGCATTCCTTTGCTGGGACGCATCAGCGCCGGGGTCCCCCTGCTTGCCGAAGAACACGTCGAATCCACCATTAAATTCGACCCTACACTGCTGCCGAAAGGTGCTGGCGGACACAAGCTGTTCGCATTGCGGGTTACCGGTGAGAGCATGCGTGATCTGGGTATCATAGACGGCGATGTGGTTATCGCGGAACAGCGGGATGACTGGTCCATCGGCGATATTGTTGTCGCTTTGGTCGATAACGAAACCACGGTAAAAAGCCTCTATGTCCACAATAATCAGATTGAATTACGGCCGGCAAACGCCGATTATAAGCCACAGTTTTACACACCCGATCAAGTGTATATCCAGGGCGTAGTGGTTGCTCTTAACCGGACATACTAGGAGCCTGCTTCTTGCAGGGAAGACTCCGTGTTTCCGCGGTGAATCGGCGATCGTGGCACCAGCGGTTTTCGGCATAAACCCGAAAGACCCTCGGAAGAACCAATGGGTGTCGGTTGCCGTTAGGGCTCTCCCAATTGAGTTGCAGCGTTGCCGACATATCATATATTGTGAAGGCAATGCGAACAGTCAGGCAGCAGCCTCTCGAAAGACTAAACAGGAAATTCCAGTCGTGATTGATCGTTTGTCCGGCAAACTCGTTACATGTGACCTTACCGAAATTGTGGTGGACGTCAACAACGTAGGGTATGCACTGACGGTACCCATGAGCACCTTTGACAAGTTGCCTCGAGTGGGAGCAGACGTTGTACTGCATACATACCTCCATGTGAGAGAAGATCTTCTGCAATTGTATGGCTTTGCTGACCTTCGTGAGCGTCGGCTGTTCCGACTTTTAATTAGTGTATCTGGAGTCGGCCCTCGACTCGCCTTGAATGTCTTGAGTTCCATGTCTGTTGAAAGCTTCTGCGGCGCTGTTTTGAATGGGGACGTGAAGGCATTGACGCGGGTTAATGGTCTGGGGAAGCGCTCCGGGGAAAGACTTGTTGTAGAATTGCGTGAGAAAATCTCCGAGATCGAACCGGAAATCGCGTTAGGCGGCAGCAGAGAAAACACCACCGTGACTCCGGAAATGCAAGATGCGGCCGCGGCGCTTGAAACATTGGGATTTAAAAGCGACGTAGCCCGTAAGACGGTCCAGAACCTGGCAGCCAACCTGCCGCGGGAAGAACACTCGGCGGAAACGTTCATTCGTCAGGCGCTTCGTACATTAAACTCGTAGCCCTTCGGTTACTGTGAATAAGCAACAATGGCCATACCCCAAAAATACCATGCCTGATCCGGAACGATTCATCTCCTCTCAGTTGAACAAGCGGGAAGAAACGTATGAAGCCACGCTTCGTCCCACACGTTTCGAAGACTTCCCCGGGCAAGAACGGGTCAAGCAGC
>JAIPIM010000280.1 GCA_021734725.1 Minisyncoccota bacterium
ACCGGAACACCAGCACATCATCACTGCCTACCCCACAAAGAGTTCTCCGGCAAGTTGCCGCGGAACGCTCAGGGCACGCCTCTGCCCGGTCATCGGCCCGCTGGCTCTTGCGTGTCATCGTCATGCGCATCCTTGGACGATGGTGTGGAGGCCGTGGAAGACTCGGGACCAGCCACCTCCGCCGCACTGCTCGTTCCAAATACATCACGGTAAGCCTGGCCGACAATTAACGCATACAAGGGAAGCGACAGAGCCACGCCCACCCCGCATAATACTGCACCAACTGAGCCCAGAATGCCGGCAAGTACGGATAAGCCGATGAACGGCAGAGGGTTACTTTTTACCATCTCGAAACTCTTCACCGACGCTGTCCAGAAATCAAGCTTCTGATCGGGAATAAGGAAAAGCGCAAACATCAGACAGGCCGGAACGACAACGCTCAGAATCAAGTTAATGACTTCTCCCGCACACGGAACAAAAGACAGAATAAACATAACAACGTAGAAAATCAACCCCCATACCAGCACAAAGACAAAGGCGGGGACAAAATAATTGAACCCGCGAAACACATCCCCAATCTTAGGTTCGTCTTCGGATCCATCAACGAAGCGAAGCACCATCAAATTCAGTCCAACCACCATGGGACCATACAAAATTCCCACTGACAAAATACTCAACAGGACGACAAGAAGCGCCGCCACACACAAGACAACAAAATTCTCTTTGTAGATAGTGAACGCCCCTTCGATCCATGTGCCAAACTTAACGTCGGTTTTCTGTTCCATCATAACCCTCCTTCTTGAAATAGTGTTATTGCTGCACATTGGCAAAGGACCGCTTCTGGCCGTTGCCCCGTTTGCTCTGCTCGGGTGGTGCGACAGCACGCTGGAGTAGGCAATCCTCGCCAAAACGTTCCGTCACGTCCCGCCGAAAAGCCGCACTGTTTAGAACCGTCAAACCTGATGGACGAACAAATGCCATGTCGCCGGAATCGCACATCAGGCAAAACACAACGTCAACGCTTCCGGGATAATTTTCAAGGACCTGCTTCAACTCGCTCAACTCATTCTCCCCAACACTCTTCTGCTGAAGGCGAACCTGAATCTTTTCAGTGAGTGTCTCAGCAGCCATCTCCATCGGAATGACTCGGTTAACAATCAAGCTGAAGGTATCCTCGTCACGGTTACTTAATACCCCTTCAATGAAGACCGGCGCTTCCGGTCTGATCTCGTCGCCATAGGTGTCGTAACAGTCGGCAAACACCAGGGCTTCAAGCGCGCCGTCGAATCCTTCCAATTCTACAATTGCCCAGGGACGCTGGTCGCGCTTCGACCGTTTCATGCTGACCTCTGTAATAATGCCGGCCGTACGCGTGCTCATTTCCTGACTTGCCAGCACCAATTCGCCAACGCTGTGGCTCTGAAAGGTTTCTACGGTCTCAGCAAACTCGTTTAACGGATGGCCGGTCACGTAAAAACCCAAAAGTTCTTTCTCGTACGCCAACCGTTCCCGAGTATCCCACTCGGCAATGTCAGGTGGAGACAGCGTAAGAGGATTGTCCTGCGTGTCCTCAAGCATGTCAAAAAGGCATCCCTGCCCCGTGGCGCGATCACGTTTGGTCTGCTGAGCACGCTCCAAGACCTCGTCAATCACCGCATATGCCTGCGAGCGCTTCCAGCCGAACGTATCAAACGCGCCGGATTTACAGAGGTTCTCCATAACGCGTCGATTGACATGCTGCCCCGTTCGCTCACAGAACTCCAGCAAGCCTTCAAAAGGCCCCGAACGACGCGCTTCTATAATCTCACCAGCCGCCGCACTGCCCACGCCCTTCACCGGTCCAAGACCAAAGCAGATACTGCGACCGTCAACCGTAAAATTAAGTCCTGATGTGTTCACATCAGGCGGACGAACATCAATCCCCATCTCGCGGCACTCGCGAAGAAAAAACGCCAATTTATCCGCATTGCCAAGCTCACTTGACAGCACCGCAGCCATAAATTCCACCGGATAGTTCGCCTTCAAGTAGGCCGTGCGATACGACAGCATTGCGTAGGCAGCACTGTGTGATTTGTTAAATCCGTACCCCGCAAACTTCACGATCTTATCCCAGATGGCTTCCCCTATCGTGCGTGAAATGCCGTTCCCGGCGCAGCCCTCGATAAATCGTTCGAATTGCTGCTCCATTTCCTTCACTTTTTTCTTGCCCATCGCCCGTCGCAAAATGTCCGCTTGCGCCAACGAAAAGCCCGCAACCCTTTGTACAACCTGCATCACCTGCTCCTGATAGAGCATGATGCCGTACGTCTCTTCCAAAATAGGCTTCATCGCGGGGACATCGTAATCAATCTCTGCTTCCCCTGTCTTACGAGCAATGAACTCATCCAGGAACTGCATCGGCCCCGGGCGATACAGGGCAATAAGCGCGATGATATGTTCAAAACGGCGAATCCCGAAACGTTTGCATAAGTCGCGCATGCCACCGGATTCAAGCTGGAATACACCAACGGTATTACCTTTGTTGAGCAAATCATAGGCCGCCGAATCGTCCAATGGGATCTCACTGCTCTTCAGGCTGACCCCTCGGTTCTCCTCTATAAGATTCAAGGCGTCCTGGATGATGGTCAGCGTGCGCAAACCAAGAAAGTCCATCTTAAGCAGACCAAGGGCCTCGCACGGACCCGCGGGATACTGGGTGATTACTTCGTCACCGGCACCCTTTGCCAACGGCACCATATTGGACAGCGCCTGATCTCCGATTATCACGCCTGCGGCGTGAATGCTCATGTTGCGGTTCAACCCCTCGAGCACTCTGGAATGACCTACGGCCTCACCAACCCAGTCTTCGTTGTCACAGCGCTCTCGTAATTCAGGATTCTCCTCCAACGCCCGGGCCAATGTCATTTTGGGATCGGTGGGAATCAACTTGGTGAGGTTGTTCCCCTCCGCGAAGGGACGACCCAACGCCCGCGCAACATCTTTCAGCACTGCCTTGGTTTTCAGCGTACCATAAGTCCCAATCTGTGCCACACTGTCAGCACCGTATTTGCCACGCACATACTCGATTACTTCGTAGCGACGTCGTTCGCATAAGTCAATGTCAAAATCTGGAGGGCTTACACGGTCAGGATTGAGAAAGCGCTCAAAGAGCAATCCGTACTCGAGAGGATCAATGTCCGTGATATGGGTCAAATAGGCGACAAGACTGCCCGCCCCGCTGCCCCGCCCCGGGCCGACCGGGATCCCATGCTCACGGGCAAACCGAATAAAGTCCCAGACCACTAGAAAATAGCTGGTGAATCCGCTTTGCTCTATTATATCCAGCTCGTGGTCCAGCCGCTCGAGAACCTCCTGCTGCTCAGCACTCACACCCGACGACCGTCCGTCAAAACCATATCGTTCGGGAATGGCATCCATACAAAGCGTGCGCAGATAACTTTCCCGCGTCTCCCCGGCGGGGACATTATAGACAGGATAATGATTGGACGCATTGTCGTCCACTTCTAACTCCACATTGCACCGTTCAGCAATCACCAGTGTATTGCGAACGGCATCCGGACGTTCGGCAAATAACTGCGCCATCTCCTGACCGTCCTTGAAGTAAAATTCGTCCGCTGGAAAACGCATACGGTCTTCCTGGTCAACAGTCGCCTGGGTACCAATGCACAGCAACACGTCGTGGGCCTTGGCATGGTCACGCCTCAGATAGTGGACATCGTTGGTGGCAACCAGCCCAAGTTTGTAGTCGTCGGCCAGTTCGGCAAGAAAACGATTGACCCGCGCCTCCTCCTCCATACCATGATCCTGAATCTCAAGAAAAAAGCGGTCACGCCCGAACATGTCAAGGTAGGAAGTCAAGGCTTCGCGAGCAGCCTTTTCGTTACCTTCAAGGTAACGCGCGGGTATTTCCCCGCCAATACATGCCGTCAATGCAATCAGGCCGTCGCTGTGCTCTGCAAGAAGCTGCTTGTCAATGCGTGGCTTGTAGTAGAACCCCTCAAGAAATGCCGCCGTATTGAGCTTACAGAGGTTGCGATACCCCTCCACGCTCTCCGCAAGCAAAACAATGTGAAACCCCTGCACATGGGGGGCCTGGGGATTCCGCTCGTGCCGATCACCAGGAGCAACATAACATTCACACCCAATGATCGGCAACACCCCTTTGGCACGAACGATCTGATAGAAATCTATTGCGGCAGACATCGAACCATGGTCCGTGCACGCTACCGCAGGCATTCCGAATGCCACACTCAAATCGGCTAAAGCATCAACGCTGCATGCGCCATCAAGAAGACTGTAATCCGTGTGTACATGCAGATGAACAAATTCCGCGCTCATGGGTACCCTTTGTCTCTGCGGTTCACGTAAGTTTCTCTATCAGCGTGTCTTTGCTCTGCATACCCACAAGCTGGTCGACAACCTCGCCTTCCTTAAACACCAAAAAGGTGGGAATGGACCGGATATTATAACGCGCCGCCAGGGCCGGCGATTCGTCAACATTGACTTTTCCCACCTTGGCCTTATCCCCAATATCCGTCGCCACCTCGTCCAACACAGGGGCCATGCGCAGGCACGGCCCACACCACTGAGCCCAGAAATCCACAAGAACAGGAACCGAGGCCTTGACCACTTCCGTCTCAAAATTCTTCTCGTTCAGTTCAATCAATGTATCTCCTGCCATCTTCTTCCCTCTCTTCTCTGTGCATTGTGTGTCATTAAAAACCAGTCGCGATTGGCAAACGTCAGCTTAGACACCAAATACTCTATCGTCATCAGGCCGCCTCAATCAGGATACTGACACGTCAGGGCATGTATCGTGAACTACGCTGCACGACAAACGCTTTACACCTACTGTAAATGCGCCAGTAACTGCAAGACAAGAAACACAGCAACAGCTCCAAGCGCTGCCAATGTAATAACTGCTGCAAACGTGTAACCAATGCCTGGCTGGGCCGCAACAGTCGCTGCCGCTTGCGGCACACCAGGTGCTCCGGGCTGCTCCGCACCCTCAGGGGCCGGAACCTTGACCGTACCTTCGCCACCGTCTTTGATAGGAACACGAACAGTCTTGCCGCTTTCCCCTTTACCCCGAGAAACCTTCAGCGTCTTACCAGCCTTACCCCCGGTCTTAAGCTTAAGTGTCTGTTTCGGTTTCCCAGGAGCAGCAGCTTGCTCTTCACCAGCTGCTTCTTCCGGCTTCTGCGGACGCGACAAGGTCGTCGTTTCTTGCGGACCAGCCGCAGGTTTACCGACCTTCTTCAACGGCTGGGTCCCTGTCTCCTTGCCGGTCACCGCCTGCGGCACCTGCGTTTTATCGGCAGTCGCCGTCTCCTCCGTCCCACCAGGTACGGGAGGAGGCGAGACTTTTACCGTCTCGGACTGTGGAACCGGAGGCGCTTTCTCGTCGCCCTTCGCACCTGCCTTTTTAGCGCCCGCCGGGGCACGAAGAC
>JAIPIM010000281.1 GCA_021734725.1 Minisyncoccota bacterium
CGCATCGTGCATACAGTGTGGCGTTTGCGCCGGACGGTACTCGGGTTGCAGTGGCCGGGGAAGGCGGTACCGCATTCGTATTCGACGTGCATAACGGCAGAAAAGTCAGCACGCTTGCCTGCGAGGGGCGCATCTGGGATGTGGCCTTCGCTCACGGAGGAAAAGTGGCAGCGGGTGCCACGACCGCCGGTACGGTTGTATTCTGGGACGTGAACTCAGGGAAAAAGACCGATGCGTGGCAGGTCGGCGATGCAGCTGTTCAGTGTGTCTGCTTCTCTCCAGACGGCACGAGAGTACTGTGCGGTACCCGGGACGGTCGTGCGTTGCTCTGGAGCATGCAGGGCGGTGCCCCTGCATGGTCAGTCCCGCATCTGGGGCCCGCCGTGCAGGCTGTCGATTTCAGCAGAGATGGCAAATACATGCTGACGGCGGCGGGGGACGCGCTTGCTGTCTGGTCCGTGGAGGAACTGCGTGTGGTGCGCCGTACCGTACTGCCTGGGGGGCACGCGAATGCCGCGGCGTTTGCGTCGAGACAGGAAACCGTCCTGGCCGGCAACGAGTCCGGCCTTTGGGGCTGGGAAACCGGATTGGGACAAGAGAGTTTCAGCGGCCGCATGCATGTCGATGCTGTGCATGCCATGGTCAACGGTCCCGGGGCCCGGCTTTTTTCGGGAGGGGACGATGGCAACCTCGTCGCTTGGAATACGCAGTCGATAGCAATCAAATCCCGGTTCCCCGCTCACCCTGGGCGCATCCTGGACGTGATGGTTGACCGGAGGAACGGCCGACTCCTTACGGCCTCGCGCGATCATACGATCGCTGTCTGGGGACTCACGGACCTGGATTATGTCGCCAGCCATAGACTGGGCAACTGCGGTGTGATGTGCATGGCCGAAGCGGCTGATGGACATGTGTTCTGCGGCTTGGAGAACGGCAAACTGGTCGAGCTTTCAGCGGACGAGTCAAAAACAATCAGTCGATGGCAGGGACACCGAGATGCTGTCACGGCTGTTGTCGCGGTGGATTCTGCCAGGAGGATCTTTACCGCCGGCGAGGACGGTTGGATCAGGGTTTGGGACACCATCGATCACGCTCTCGTGGCTCAGCAGGTTCTGCACAGTGGCCGCCCGGTGTTCGATCTGGCCGTGGCCGAAGATCAAGGGTATGCCGTTTCTGCTGGAGGCGATGGAACGATCCAGGTCTGGAGGGCGACAGATCTCACTCCTCTTCATGTTCTGCATGGTCACACTGGAGAGGTCCGCTGTGTTGCTTTTTCGAAGGACGGTAGTCGGACTTTCAGTGGTGGTGAAGACCGTACTGTCAGGATCTGGCACACCGAGACAGGGCAGGAACTTCTCACTCTGCGAGGCCACAAAGCACCCGTGACGCAGGTGGCGCTTGATCCAGACACGCACTGCCTCGTGTCGGCTGACGCAACCGGTACCGTGATGTTCTGGCCGGCATCCGAAGCGACCACCGCGGCGGACGTGATCCAAGGAAACGTGATGCGTCAAAAAGAAATCGCACGCACGCCAAGCGACTTCGGCGCGCCTCAGCCTGTACTGCATTTGACGTTTGACCGAGAGAAACCGACAATAGACGGTGTGATCGTACAGAACATCGAATTTGTTCCCGGGGTAAAGGGAAGAGCGGCACGTTTCGGGTCGGGAGCGTACCTAATGGCACCCACCGCGAAAATCATGGACTTCACCCAGGGGGCCTTTGAATGCTGGTTTGCGCTGGATAATGTCCACAACGAACGGCACACGCTTTTCCAACTGCTCGAGGCTCCCCGAAAACAGTGGGCCTTTCAGCGCCAACTAAGCCTGAAGATCACCAGAGACAGGTCGCTTGCCTTTACCGGTACCGTCAGTGCTGGAGATCTGCAAGCCGACAACATGCCTGTGAACCTGCAGAGCGAAGCAACGGTTGCGGAGGGCAAGTGGTACCATGTTGTGCTCACATGGGAAAACGCTTCGCCTTTTTCGAAAAACTCTTCAGCCACCCTATACCTCAACGGAGCAGAAGTTGCAGAGACGGCTGCGGAAGGAAGTCTTCCACTGACAAGCGGCTACATCGGGTTCGGCGCCAAGATCGACAACCATATGGGGGAGGATTCTGACATTACACTCGATGAGGTGAAGCTTTACAGCCGGAAGCTCAGTACGAAAGAAGCCCAGGCCCTTTACACGGATCGGAAGAACCTCGAAGAGCCCTAGTTTAGACGTGTTCCCTTGTGCTCCGGCTCGACGATCTTGAGGATAGCGGATGAGGTCAGAAATCCGGGAAGTCACCGGGGCCCAACGGCGAGCGGCCATAGGAGTAAGAGGCACTCCAGAGGGAGCCATCCACCCAGCGCACATGGCCGTCCAGATAACCTAAATTCCCGCCATCACCGACCGCACCGTTCGGGTGCGTGTGCAGGCTCAAGGCATGCGATTTCGTGGTTAAGTTAGGCACAGAATGCCCCGGCCCATGCCCCGAGTCCTTGACGTACCATTCCTGCGCCGGGTTCGGAATCCGTGACAACGGCATGACTGGCGCAGTTCCCCCCGGAGATCGAAACCGCCGCCATGTGTAAGTGTTACACAAGCTATGAGCGTCCCCCCCGTTGGCATTTGTGAACGGGGCCTCAAGGGGAGACACCGGGGTCCAGCCAAGCCACTTTCCCCAGTTTCCGTAGCCTGGACACTGCAACAGAGAAGGACAGTTGTCAAAGTGACCGGTCTCACACATGACCATAATGGGGAGATGGTTGGTCGTGGTTCCGTCGAAAGGCTTCCACGGAAGAACACCAGCATAGTCGTCACCATAGACCGTGATGATGGCCATGATCTGCCGCTGCTGGCCACCGCAGATGATCCGGCGCGCATATTCCCTGGCACGAGACAAAGCCGGCAGCAAAAGAGAACTCAGTATGGCGATGATGGCAATCACCACAAGTAATTCTATAAGCGTAAACCAGTCCCGGTTGCAGTTGTTTGATAGACCCCTCATGTTAAGACCGCCATTCACCCAGAAATATCGTCGACGACTGAACACTGACATTCTTCGGTCAATATACGAATCAAAACGTCAAGGGTCAATAACCGCGCATGATTCTCGCTGATTTCGGCCCGCGCGCCAAAGGTATGGATTGGTCATACATGCGTGATGGCGGCCTGCTTGGCTCGGATGATAGGGAAAATCCCTGGGGATATTAGTTGTGGGATGGATGAAAATCGACAGCGCGCGCCACAACAGACCTGAACGGCTTCCCAATAAAGTGGCATCCCCAAGGGGATTCGAACCCCTGTTGCCGGGATGAGAACCCGGTGTCCTAGGCCTCTAGACGATGGGGACGCACAAGTTGTAATAATTTACTGCATACGTGCTGGACTGCAACCAGAACTTTCCGTTTTGGACACAGCGGTAAATGCGTGATATGGTTACTGCAACTGGGACAACCCGAGGGAACACGCATGAATACACCGTCCAAGGAACGCCAACCGGCGGTCGCCGGTCAATTCTATCCGGGCACGCCGGACGCATTGGAGTCGGCAATAGAGGATTACCTTTGCCCGCCTTCGGCACCTCCTTCCGGCCGCGTCCGAGCCCTGATTGAACCGCATGCCGGGTACCAGTATTCGGGACGTACAGCCGGTGCTGGATATGCCTTGTTGTTGAAGGAACGCAAAGCCGTACGGCGCGCAGTTGTTTTAGCGCCCACGCACAGGGTCCCCTTTCGCGGTGTCAGTACGGGGGGATTCACGGCTTTCAATACCCCGTTGGGGAAACTGCCGGTCGACGTCGATGCCTGCCGAGACTTGATTGCGGACAATTCAATGGTATCGGATCGCGCGGATGCCCACCTCTACGAACACGCGCTTGAAGTACAACTGCCGTTTCTGCAGACCGTGCTTGCCGAGGATTTCATGCTGGTTCCCGTCGTCTGCGGCCAGATGTCGATGGACGATACGCGCGCGGTAGCTCAAACGATAGCCCGGCATCTCTGGACAGACGATACGCTCTGGATAATCAGCTCCGACTTCACGCACTATGGTTCGTCATTCGGTTATGTCCCCTTCACCAAGGACGTCCGCGCGCGCCTGCAGGAACTGGACACCGGTGCCATCCGGGAAATCGAACGTCACGATTTGGAAGGGTTTATGAACTACGTCGAGCGCACCGGCGCGACGATTTGCGGTGCCACTCCAATTGGGATCCTGCTCGGGGTTCTGGAGTCACAAACGGAGGATTACAAGGTCAGGAAGCTGGCGTACACGAACTCCGGAATATTGACGGGCGATTTTTCGCACAGCGTCAGTTACGCCAGCATCGGTGTTTTTGACACGCGGCTTCCCCGGCATCATGCTGTTCAAGGAACTGCCGAGGGTCGTTTGGGAATTAGTAACTCGGGGGAAAAACTGTGTCTTCAGCTCGCTCGGGAAGCGATTCAATCCCAACTTGAGAAGGGGGATATCGGCGTGCCTCCCGAGGACGAACTCCCCAGTTTTCTGCGTGACCCCGGGGCTTGCTTTGTCACCCTGCACATAGGGGATAACCTGCGCGGTTGCATCGGCTCGCTTGAGCCTGCTGAACCGCTCTACCTCGACATCGTTCGTAACGCCCGGAACGCCGCGTTTCGCGATCCGCGTTTCCGGCCGTTGACAGAGGATGAATTTCGCCAGATTCACATTGAAATAAGCATCCTGACTCCGGCCCAGCGCATTGAGTCACCGGAACAGTTCGAGATAGGCAGACACGGCATCATTCTCGAAAAAGGCCCTTACCGTGCTGTTTTTCTTCCGCAGGTGGCGCCGGAACAGGGGTGGGATCGTGACACAACACTCACTCATCTGGCATTGAAGGCGGGCTTGGGGCCGGATGACTGGAAACGAAACACTCAGTTTTCAGTGTTTGAAGCGATTGTCTTTGGGGAAGAATAACGTTCGTAAGCTCTCGAGACATCAGAAAACCCGATGTGCCACGGTATTGCGGACGAGCATCGAAATCTTCTTGCGCGGGGTTAATACGGCACGCCGATCATACCGCTTTCCCAGGGGGCGGGCGTATTCCAGGGGAGTTGATTCTCGGGGGCGCCGTTGCCGTTGGTGGCACAGCCCGTAGTAAGAAACATTGCAACGAAGGCAAGTGAAAGCGCGAGAAAAGTGATGATTCTATGAGCCATGGCGGTCGACCAGTCTTAAACTGGGGGCATTCGCATGAGCGGCCATCGCATTACAAGGACTGGAAGACGGAAAACATCAGGCATTCCATAACTTGCATAGCCACGATCGCCACGAGACAAGCTGCTATCAGCAGAGAAAAAACTGTGGTAAAAATGCTGTTTAACATAACATCTACGCTCCTCACATAGCTTTCTCTTGTGGCGCCGCTTCCTTCGTGGTTTCCGGGATGCTCGCGGGAAGCAACACTCGGTCACCCT
>JAIPIM010000282.1 GCA_021734725.1 Minisyncoccota bacterium
TGGATGCGTGGCGGACATACGGCACCTACAACTGAGCGGAGAGCGGGCACGAGAACGCGTGTGAGTAATCGCTTGAAATGCAGCATATGCGGAACGCAAGGAATGAATGGAGATACGACATGGATCAAATGACATCTCGAAAGCGGTTTGCGCGTATGTTTGCGCATGAGGAGGCGGACCGTATTCCGATTATCGATTCACCGTGGAGCGCCACAATCGAGAGATGGCAGCGGGGGGGTATGCCGGAAGGAACCGATTACGTGGATTTCTTCGGGCTCGATTCAGTGGCTCGTATCCATGTCGATAACTCACCTCGCTATGAAGTGAAGACCCTGGAGGAGACAGAAGAACACACTGTGTATACGACGTCCTGGGGCGCGACCCTTAAACAGTGGAAGCATGCAGCGTCAACACCGGAATTCCTTGATTTCACCATTGTCGACCGCGAAAGCTGGGAGAAAGCCAAAGCCCGAATGCGTCCGTCAACCGTCAAGAGATCGCATTGACTGGAAGCATCTGGAGAAGAACTACCGGCGGTGGCGCGAGAAAGGATGTTGGCTGGAGGCCGGTCTGTGGTTTGGGAAAGATCTTTTATTGCATGGCGGCATCAACGCGGTTCTTTGGGACCATCCGGACCGGATAACGGCTGAGATGGAGCGTGTTGTGCCGGTTATGAAGCAAGGTGGCGGTTACATCTTTTCGTCCGATCACTCCGTGCCGTCGAGCGTCAGTCTTGAAGACTTCAGGCGCATTGTTTCGCTGGCTAAGGAACTGGGATCTTATTGAGTCAATTTGCGCTCGACCATCCAGCTCCGAAACAACCCGGAGTTGGGTGAAAGATTCAGGCGAAAGATTACGGTTTTTGAAGCGTTCACACCTTCATCTTTACCGTAATCTTTACCTTCGTCTTTCATCCCAATCGATCACATGGGATGCTTGTGAACTGGTTTTTGAATTTACCAGGAGGTTAAACGACAATGCCAGATATGCTTGTGAAACTGTACGAACTCCCGGCGGTGTCTCCGTTGGTGAAGGAACTCGAGGGCCGTGGAATTCTGATTCGCCAGGTCATGCCTTACGAAAAGCACCAGGTTACCGAATGGGTACGGCGTACGTTCGGGGAGGGGTGGGGCAGCGAGTGCGATGTTGCGTTCAGTAATCATCCGATATCCTGCTTCATCGCGACTGAAGTGGGTTGCGTCGTGGGATTTGCCTGTTACGACAGTACGTGCATGAACTTTTTTGGTCCGACAGGGGTTGCCGAGAACAAGCGTGGACAGGGGATTGGTAAAGCCCTGTTTCTGGCTTGCCTTCACGCCATGAAGGCAAAGGGATTTGCCTACGCGATCATTGGCGGCGCGGGTCCCACCGAGTTTTACGCGAAAGCGGTGGGAGCAACCATTATCGAGGGGTCCGTGCCGGGAATCTACCGGGATCAGCTCAAGTCCTCCGCGCCCGCCTTGAAAAAAGATGTCGAGGAGCATGAACAAAGATAACGAGGGAAACCCTATGGATCTGAACGATAAAGTAGTAATTGTCACTGGCGCGGGAAGCGGTGTGGGTCGTGCTTTGGCGTTGGAATTCGCGGAGCAAGGTGCACGTGTCGTGTGCGCGGCCCGACGAATCGAGCGGATCGAAGAAACGGCGGAAGCCATTGAAGCAAAAGGGGGGACGGCGCTTGCGGTACCGACGGACGTGACGGACATGGGTCAAGTGAATCGAATGGTGTCCAGGTCTCTGGAATCGTTTGGTCGGATCGATGTGCTGTTCAACAACGCGGGAAGCTTTGGTGCGCTGGGTCCAGTCTGGGAGGTCGATCCTGGGCTTTGGTGGAACGACGTAACCGTGAATCTTCGAGGCACCATGCTGTGCTGTCGTGCGGCGCTGGCGCATATGCTGGAACGCGATAGTGGCATCCTCATTAACATGAGTGGCGGCAACCAGATCGCGGGCGGCACGGGTTACAGCGCGTCAAAAGTCGCGGTTATCCGCTTCACCGAACTATTGGCCAGGGAGCTTGAGCACGAGGGTTCCTCGGTATTGGCATTTATCATGGGTCCCGGATTTGTACGCACCGAAATGACCGAGTTGCAAATAGAGACGGCTGAAGGTCGTAAATGGCTTCCCTCCAGCAAGCAAGCGGTGGAGCAGGGGCGCAACAGGCCGCCGGAGGATTGTGCACGCGCGTCGGCGAAGTTGATACGCGTGGCCTGCCCGGAGTTGAATGGGATGACATTTGGTCCGGATACAGATTTCGACGACGTCTTGGCAGGCCGTCGGAGTTAGCGCCTCGAATCTAATGAATTCAAGCCGCCTGCAGGACTGGCACTTGTGTCTTCTGAAACCTGACACCTGAACACTGAAACCTGCGACGTCTGGGGGCGTATTATGCGTTGTTTCCGCCAAAACCGTACTTTTCAGATTGGACTCAGCCTTTGAGGTTAATAAATTAATCAGGCCAGGTCGGTGTCTGGAGGTTTGTGCATGAAGCATGTTCTGTTGAGTAATACTGGGAGCGACCGGGCGACGGCGTATGCCATGAGTAACAAGATCGCAGCCCTGCCGGATGGCTATCTGTGCACGTGGCTCGACAATCAACGGCGGAATCGGTGGGGGCTGGTTGACCGGGAGAATGGCCGCATCGCTGGTACCGGTCCCCTTGGCGATCCGTGTGTGGACAACCACTGTGGCGCCGCGCTGGCCGTAACCTCCAAAGCCGTTCACGCCATTATTGGCGGTCACCACAGCGCGTTTCACCACTATCGGATGAATTTGTCCGCGGTCGGTGAGTGGCAGTATATTGCAACTATTGATGTTCCGGGTACGTATCCAAGTGTAACCAGCGATTCCGATGGACGGTTGCACCTGGCGTTCCGGTCGAGTGCGGACGAACACTGGACTCTGGATTATTGCGGGTTCGAGAATGGATGTTGGAGCGAGCCCCAGTCACTCGTCGTTGCCGAGAAGTCCGGGTATATCTATTGGACCAACGGACTTACAGTCGGGCCGGACGATTCACTGCATCTGGTTCTCGGCAATACACGCGTTATGACGAACGGTGACTTGTACTATGGCGCATCCCACATCGTTTCCAGCGATGCCGGGCGAACATGGGGTTCCATTGAGCAGAGCGCTATATCTCTTCCCGCGTCCGTTCGGGTTTTGCCGCTGATCAGGGAGGACGATTTTTCCGAGCGTCTTCAGTCAGCGGCGGATCAACGGGAGCATGAGGCGCCCGGGCCGTGCAACTACAACTACCAGCAGATGCTCCTGTCAAATCCGGTGGTCGACCGGCGCGGCGTCGTTCACGTGATTCTGCATAACAACCTGACCGGGACCGCGGACCTTATGAGTATAATCGATGACGCATGGCGCGCCAAGCCGTTGACGGCTGTTGCCGCGGGGGACAAGTCAGGCGTCCGGATTCATCCCCAATCGTCCTTGTCGCTCGGGCCTGACGGTCAGCTTCTGGCGGCTTTGATGGTTGGGCAAACCGAGGCGTGTGTGTGGGGTCCACCCGGTACGTATATCGTGCGGGTTACGGTCGACGAGAGGGGAGGCGAGATGACAGCGGACCAGTTGGTTCCACGAGCGGATGACCGCGCGCAGTGGCTGCCTGCCTTTGAACAACCCGGCGGGACACTGGTCGGCCACATTCCGCCATTGCTTTACACCCGCGGAGTGAATGCCGGAGGGTTTGGGAATAACAGCAACGAAATCCGGACGGAAGTGACCGTTATTCTGTGGGAGTGAGAGAAATGGCGAATGCGCCTCAGAACGTGTCGCTTGTCACAAAGTCGAATTCCGTCGGGGAGGCCCGTGACCGTTTTCTGGGGGATGTGAAGGCGTGGGCGTATGCATGCATCGAGAGATACAAGGATCAGCCGCCCACCACAGGCCATGATCAACTGACGTATACCACCGGATGGGAACCCTACCTTCAGGTTTCGTGTGACGAACATGTTCTCCATTTTCTGTTAGACGTTCAGGAAAAGACGGCGGCCTTTTTTGCCGATGAAGGACTGTGGCGGCATGGGTACTGGCGGATGCAGGAGGCTCACCACGGCACCGAGCATTTTGAACTTTTTCTGGGATTCATGAACCGTGTGGCGCCGGGGAACCCAGTCACCCAACGTCAGATTGTCGACGCGGTCGAGCACGTTGGCAACTGGTGCCCGGAGGTTCCGGAGTGGTTCGATTTTTCAACTGGATTATTCCGGTCTCTCTTCTTTGGTGCCGATGGCGCTCGTCCGGACGAGCATGAGCTTAACATGCCGGATCACTTGCGTTGCGCGAACCTGCTGGCGCTTGCATTTGAAGTGACCCATGACCGTAAGTATCTTAAATTGGCCGAGTCGTATTCGGCGCGCTGGGCCGCGGCCATTTGTGGTCACGACCAGCTTCCGATTGGCCTGACCCGGGAGGGGGCCCTTTATGAGCTTTCCGGGGCGAATGAAGACGGTTATCGTTCGTTCGCGGGCATGGCCGGTCGCCTGGACACGGACTTGGACCGAGCGGAGAACATTTTGGCCAGCGGCGGGATCCAACTCTTTCTGCGCCTGTGGGACAGCAGTCGGAAGGAGGTGTTTCTTGGAGCTGTCAAGCGTCTGTTGAGCGTTCTTGTCGACGCGCTTCCGGATCCGGACGCCGGGCCGGTTGCGGATGCCATTCGGCAGTATCGGAATGTCACGGGCGAACGAGATTACGACCAGTATGTCATGCAGGTTGTGGCTACGTTGACACCCTTTGACATCCACGGCATAGGGGTTGAACTGCCGGAGAAAAAGAAACAACGTCCCCCCGGCGTGGGGAAGCGCAGCGACATGCCGGTGTGGTACGAAGACGGACGGCCTCGCCGACACAATCCTATGTTGCTTGCGACAGCCGCGCAGATCGACGATGATCCGGAAATGGCAACCCGGTCGCTTGATTTGGCACGGGCCTATTTTGCTCTTGCCGTGAGATTAATGCCGGACGGACGGGACCATGGATGCGCCGCGAGAACGGTGAGCGCAATTGCTCGCGGACACGGGAGGAACAATCACGCGGGAATGACTACCGCGGTGCTCTTGCCGATCATGCAGTCCCGCGGCCATGTCTGGAACTCGCAACCATTTGCAGGACTGTTACGTGTGTTTTCTGAAACCTGACACCTGAACACTGAAACCTGCAACGTCTGGAGCGTATTATGCGTTGTTTCCGCCAAAACCGTACTTCGTCGAGTGGACTCAATGATTATGTACCCAAGCGACCTGTTGACTGGGTCAATCCTTTGATCGACACGGGCAAGCCGAAAGTGCGTTGGGTGTTCAGTGGATCGGTATGCCGTCCATTCAGCATGGTCCGGCTCAGTCCCGACACGGATCCCGCGGGGTGCTGGGGTGCGGGTTACCGGTATTTCAGCGACACCA
>JAIPIM010000283.1 GCA_021734725.1 Minisyncoccota bacterium
CGATACCATGCCGGCGATGTACCCGTACGAAATGGCCGGCTGGGGCAGTATCGGTCGTTATACAGCGTACGCAACGGCCGCACTCGGAGATCCCGTCATGGCCATGCGCGTCCGCGATGCACTGGCCGCGCTTGCCTGGCTGCGTACGCGTCCGGAAGTAGACAAATCCCGCGTCTTCCTAACTGCCAACGGACTCGGCGCGGTGGTGGCGCTGCATGCGGCTGCGATCGACAAGGATCTTGCCGGAGTCGTGCTTTCCAACGGATTGTCGTCGTTCCGCAGCCTGATTGCCGCTGAACACTATCCATGGTCAGCCGATGCATTCATACCGAATGTGCTGAAATATTACGATCTGCCGGACCTGGCCGCGGCCATTTTGTGTCCCGTGCATGCCCATAACCTACGCGGTGGAAACGGTGAACCGGCGGACAATGCCGAGCTGAAGGCATGGCGGAAGCCGGCAAATGTCACTCTGTCAACAGATACGGACGAGTTTTCGTTGGCGGCATGGATTGAACTCAATGCAAACGGATGACACCGACGCATCGTGGACCGCAACTCATTACACGGACGGACACAGACGAACACGGACCGATACACGGCAACCGGAATGGTTGGCGAGAAGGAGGATACATTGAGCGGTAAACATCAAAAAGACATAACGCACGATCTTACATCGGACAGCGAGAAATCTACCCTCCGGAAGTTACGCAACCACGAGCCGTTTCTGTGGCCCAACCCGAAGTGGCGCCATGCTTCTGAGTGCCTGCCGGACTTGCCGTTTAACGCCACGGATATTGCCGACGCCGAAGCACGACTTCAGCGATGCGCTCCCCTGCTTGAAACGCTTTTCCCGGAACTGGCAAGTACGCACGGAATTATTGAATCCTCTCTCCTGCCAACGCCGGGCCTGGCACAACGCATTCTTCCGCCTGAGAACGGCAGCCTGTTCGTCAAAGCCGATCATGCATTACCGGTTGCAGGCTCCATTAAAGCACGCGGAGGTATCTACGCCGTGCTGCATTTCGCGGAAAAAATTGCTCTGGAGCATGGCCTTTTAACGAACGAAAAGGATGATTATCGTAAATTGGCTTCTAACGAAGCACGCAGCCTGTTTGCGAACTATGAGCTCAGTGTAGGCAGTACGGGAAACCTCGGCCTCAGCATAGGCATAACCGGCGCCGCCCTGGGATTTAACGTCGCCGTTCATATGTCGGTGGAAGCGAAAGAATGGAAGAAAAAACGCCTGCGCAAACGTGGCGTCAAGGTCGTGGAATACGCCTCCGATTATACCGCCGCGTGCGTTGTTGCCCGCCGCGAGGCCGTGGACGATCCCCACAAACATTTCATCGACGATGAAAACTCGGCCGAACTGTTTCTCGGATATGCGTGCGCCATACCGCGTCTCAAGCGCCAATTGGCGGAAGCAGGTATTGCTGTAGACCGCGAGCATCCGCTGTTTCTGTACCTGCCTTGCGGGGTCGGAGGTGGGCCGGGTGGTATCACATTTGCCGCGCGACACGTCTTCGGCGATGATGCACACGCCTTCTTCGTCGAACCCGTGGAAGCCCCCTGCATGCTCCTGGGCATGCTGACCGGACGGCATTCGGACATTTCCGTTTACTCAATTGATCTGGGACTGAAAACGGATGCGGACGGCCTTGCGGTCTCCACGCCATCACGCTTTATCGGCCAGCTCATGGACCCGCTTTTGAGTGGCTGCTGCACACTTGAAGACAACACTCTGTACCGTCATCTGCTGGACATGTACGACACCGAAAAGATCGAGGTCGAACCGTCAGCCGCCGCCGGCTGCGGAGTGCCGCGCCTGCTGATCGAATCCGAGCCCGGGCGCCACTATCTGCACAAACACAAATTGACGCCGCAAATGCCCCGGGCCACCCACGTCGTGTGGGCTACCGGAGGCCTGTTTGTCCCACCGGAACAACACAAACAATTCCGCAAAACAGCAGCAGCTATATTATCCAGTCCTGGGCAGTGACCCCACCCTCCTTGCATGGGTGATGAGTGAAATCAGCCAATCGTATCCAGCTCGAGGAATCGACCCCACCCACCTTCGTGGGTGGTGAGAGAGATCGTCCGCGTGCGTAAGGCAACCACCCGAGCCCCCCGTTTCGACGAGGCAATCACCAAGGTGGTTTCATCCCTAGTCATGCAGAAGCCTGAAGTAGCTCGGATGGTCCCCAGCCGAGATGGCTCACGGTGCGGAGAGCCCCGTGCCGCCGTTCGTGGAGCGCACTCAATCCATAGAATGAAACAGCCCCGGGGCAATCACGGCAATCCCCTGCCTTGTGTTCTCTATCGCGAACATTATAGTGTTGCGTGACACGGACCACGGTTCTTTGGGGATAACGCCCGGAAACACACACCATGAATCCAGACGATATCGGACAACGCATCCGGGAACTGCGAAAACAGCGAGGCCTCTCCATGCGCGCCCTGGCGCAAGAGGCTGGAGTGGCCTTAAGTTTCCTCTCACGCATCGAGTCCGGCGATGGATCACCCACGCTCGCCACGCTGATGAAACTCCTGGAAGCCCTCGATATCAGCGCCCACGAATTCTTTGCCGCGACCGCCGGCACCGACCGCCAAGTGCTGATACAACGCCAGAAAGACATGCAGAAACTGGACGACGGCGACAAGCTCTGGCGCTACCTCCTGCCAAGTCACCGTGATGTCAAAGCCGTCATGACCTACGAGGAGTATCGACCGCACACAAAAAATACCGAACGCGAACGACACCCCAAAGATATCTGCGGCCTCGTGCTCGAAGGCACCCTGACGCTCGACGTCGACGGGCAGTCCCCAGTAACCGTCAATGCCGGCGACAGCTTCTACATTCGCGCCGGTACCCCTCACACCTCCGCCAACAAAACCGAAGCCCCCCTTCGCATGGTCGTGGTCGAACTGCCAAAAACAACAGCTTAATGATTCTGTCATAAAAAGGGTTCTGTCATAACAATAACTCGGGCGACAATGATTCTGCCTTTGCGGGTTAAGATTCCAACGAAACTGCCATGCTGACGTCTTGATGTGTGTTCGTTATAGCGGTACAGTGTGCAGTTTCATAGAAAACACAGCCGAACCACTCGGCAACCAATATTCAGTGGGGAGAAAACCAGCATGAAACTGGAACCATTCGCCGTCCTGTCCGAATCGGACATCCAACACATTCACAATGCTACTCTCGACATTCTTTCCGGCTGCGGCATAAAGATTCTCGGCACACGTCTGCTCGATGCCCTGAAAGCCAAGGGACTGCCGGTGGACGAGAAGAACCAGACCGTCCGCTTCCCTCACAATATCCTGGAAAATGCACTTGCCACCGTCCCCCCGCAAATTGAGGTGCGAGACCGCGAAGGGGCCCCTGCCTTCGTCCTGGGCGACGGCGCCCCAAAGATCGCGGCGGGCCACAATGCCGTCTTCTGGCTCGATGCCGAGACCGGCGAGACACGGCCTTCGCGGGTTGCGGACGTCGAGCGTTTTGCACGGCTGTGCGAACAACTCCAGCATATTGACATGATCGGCATACCAGTCATGCCCCAGGACGTTCCCAATCCCAAAGCAAGCCTTCTCCATGCAGTAAAAGCCTGCGTGGAAAACAGCCGGAAGCCGATTTTCTTCTCGACCGACAACGCGCCTGTCAATCGCGGCTGCATCGAGCTCTTGCGCGCCGCCTTCGCCGGCGACCTGGACAAGCACGTCTACGGCATAAGCCAGCTCTCGCCCACCAGCCCGCTGTTCTGGGAAGAGAACGTCTGCGAAGCTATTCTCGACACGCTCACCACGGCCGTGCCCCTGGCCATCCTTCCAGAGCCCAACGCTGGCGTGTCCGCGCCGTATACACTCGCCGGACTTCTGACCATGAACAACGCCGAATGCCTGTCTGGACTGGCAATGATCCAGTTACTCAAGCCCGGACATCCCGTCATGTACGCGAACTCATGGACCGCCACGGACATGCGTTCGGGCGCCGCGCTGGTTGGCTCCATTGAAACCAGCGTCTGCCGCATCGCCGGCGCACAACTGGCCCGTTTCTACGGCGTCCCGTCTCACACCACGGCACCTAATTCCGACAATCACGCCCACGACGAACAAAACGCCTGGGAAAAAACCTTCAGCCTCATGGCGGCGGTCGGCGCGGACAACGACCTGATCGTCAACTGCGGCATGTTCGCCTGCGGCATGACCTGCAGCGACGAGCAGCTCCTGATGGACGCCGAGATCGCGGGCATGTGCAGACGTATGGCCGCGGGCGTCGAGGTGACACCGGAGACCATCGCGGCCGAGTTGATCAAGCGCATCGGCCCGCAAGGCGAAACCTACCTCACACAGGACCACACGCTGGAGAGGCTGCGGTCGGCCGAGTTCCTCGGGCCGGACCTGGCGGTCCGCGGGCCGTTCTCGTCGTGGCAGGCTGCCGGCAGCCGCGACACCGCGGCACTGGCCCGCGAGCGTGCCGCGAAACTCGCCGACGACAACCACGGCTTGCTCGACGCCCGTCGGACGGACCGTCTCCGCAACTGCTTCACGGATATTGTGGAAGAAAATGAGCTCGTGACCTTATGACCCGGGAATCCCCGGCGTCATCAAGACACGAGGTCACCAAGTCAAATAAGAAAAAGGAAGACTTTATGCGGCAACCACGGGTAAACGTTTGGGCGGACCGAATCGGGACTTCCTCGAACCTGCTGCCGACCGGGTACGAGGAACTGGCGGTTCCTGCCACGCTGCGCGCGTTCCGGGCCTTCGAACTGTGCGCCGGGGACTTCTCGTCATCGTGCCCGCGCAACCGTGGGCCGCACGAGCGCCCCCCCCTGCACGAGCGGCGGGTGCTGTTTGTCGCACAGGAGGTAATAGTGGCATCCACCTCAGTAGAAAAACCATGACGCGCAAGCGAATGGATCACAGCTTTGCCGCTGGCGCGGCCTTGGCTATAATCATCACCGGAGTTTTGGCTATGGCACAGAATGACACCCCTTGTCTTATCGGCTACACGGAATTGCGCACGGACGTCCCCGGCGGGCGGGCGGCGAACGTCATGACGGAACGCGCCTGCGTGGTGCGGGCGGACGGAACGGGGCGGCGCGAGCTGGCGCCGAAGCTTGTCGCGAACGCGAACACCTGGACCCAGTTCGCCGGTTGGTCGCCGGACGGCAAACAGGCAATCGTCGCCTGCGGCTGGGAGAGCAGCGAGAACGCCACATGGGAGGAGGAGCACAAGACGTTCCGCATGGTCCCGGGCGCCTGGCTGCTCGACTGCTACCTGGTCGACATCGAGACCGGCCAGCCGTTCAATTTTGCCCCGCAATGGTCGCCGGACGGAGAGTGGGTTGCCTTTGTGGCCGGCGAGGCGGTGGAGCTGATGCGCGTCTCGCTCG
>JAIPIM010000284.1 GCA_021734725.1 Minisyncoccota bacterium
TGGTTGCTCTCATCTGTCGTGGACTGCGCCTGCGGTGGAAGCGAAGCGTGCCGGTGGGCCTGTTAACGCCATTGCTCCTCTCTTCCTACATGCTGTTCTTCTTCAGGGATCCGCCGCGCACGGCGCCAACGGACCCGGATCTGGTCGTCTCAGGCGCCGACGGGGTCATCGCCGGCATTCAAACGGTTGAGGAGAGCCGATACCTGAAAGGTAAGGCGGTCAGGATCAGTATTTTTCTCAGTCTCTTCGATGTGCACGTAAACCGTGCGCCCATCAGCGGCATGTCGACGTTTCTTGGGTACTTCCCGGGCGAGCATTTCTTTACGTTCGAGGAGAAGTCGTCAGACCACAATCAGCACAACGCCATTCTGATCGAGGGTGAGGGCACGCGATGCCTGGTCTACCAGATTGTCGGTCCGGTATGTCGGCGCGTGGTCTACTGGCCCGATCACGATGCCCCTGTCAGCGTGATGAAGGGTGACCCGATTGGAATGATGAAGTTCGGATCGCGTCTGGATATGTACTTTCCCGAGGGTGACATTGAACCCGTGGTAAGTGTTGGCGACAAGGTGCGAGCGGGGGAGACAGTTGTGGCTAAGCTGCGGTCCCGAGAGGTGGCGAAATGAAGTGGCGACAGGTAGTACCAACGGCGTTCACGATGGTGGCGATGCTGGCCGGCTTTCTCAGCATTATTGTGACGATGGAAGGCATCAGGACCGGCGACCCGGCATGCGTGTATTATCGGATTGCCGCGCAGCTTATCATGCTGGCAATGATCCTGGACGGTATTGATGGCAACGTTGCCCGTGCTCTGAAGGGGGAGTCTGAGTTCGGTGCGGAGCTCGACACATACGTCGACATGACGGCGTTCGGGATTGCCCCTGCCATTCTCATTTTCGCTGTCACTTTACAGAGCGAATCGATCTGGCGGATCGTGCTGCCATCGGCCGTGGCGCTGTCCGGCGTCGTGCGACTGGCGCGCTTTAAGGTCAAGGATCCACTCAGAGGGCAGGGGGGCTACGCCGGGTTGCCAATTACGGGTAATGCCGGATGGGTGGCGCTATTTGTTTTTATCAGCCAGACCCCTCCTTATGATCGGTTTTCGCTCAGCCATGGACCCGTGGCCATGCTGTTTCTGCTTGGAATTGTCGTGTTCATCAGTCTACAGGTCACAAACGTCCGCTATCCGAAACCGACCAAGAAGAGCTGGATGTTCATACCATTCGTTATTCTTGTGTTCTTGCTGTTTATCCCGGCCCAACGGTTCAGCGTGCGGGTTGCGATCGTCATTCTCGCCATGGGGTTGCTTTACGGAGTCTTCGGGCCATTGTTCGTGAAGAGTGTCGAGATACACAAGACACGTCGTGAGGCGGCTCGCATGGGTCGCGGTGCGTGAACCTCAACGACGTCATCTCTGACTTGAAGTCACTGCTCGAGTACGAGCGCGACGAAGGCGTAGGGGGGGTGGCGGTATCACCCGAAGTGTTGGCCGGTGTGGGGACAGGGGCCAGCTCCGTCGTGCACGGTGGCGCGGTGGCACAGAGCATTCCCTCTCAGGATTTTGGGTCGGCTCAGCCGGCTAAGGTGGTGCCGCATGCGGAGCAAGTTCCGATCGCGGACGATAGCCTCTCTCGCATCGCCGCCGAAGTCGCTGCCTGTTCCCTGTGCCCGTTGCACGGAACCCGAACCAATACCGTCCCGGGGCAGGGGAGTCCGAACCCCGAGATCGTATTCGTGGGAGAGGGGCCCGGCGCCGATGAGGACGAACAGGGACTGGCCTTCGTGGGGAAGGCGGGACATCTGCTCACCAGGATGATTGAGGCCATGGGGCTGACTCGGGACGACGTGTTCATCTGCAACATCGTCAAGTGCCGGCCGCCAGAGAACCGCACTCCGGAACTCTCTGAGATGAACGCATGTCTTCCGTACCTGAAACGACAGATCGGCCTGCTGCAGCCGAAGGTTGTCGTGGCTTTGGGGGCGACTGCGCTGACGGGCCTTGTCGAAATGCCGAAGGGCATGGGGATAACGCGGGCCCGGGGTACGTGGCTGCGTTTTGCGGGAATCGACCTGATGCCCACATTTCACCCGGCCTACCTGCTGCGCAATCCCAACGTGAAGAAGTACGTGTGGGAGGACCTTCAGGCCGTTTTGCGGCGTCTTGACAAGCCCATTCCAGAGGTCAAAAAGCGGTAGAACGCGGATTTCTGTGCATTTTCTGTTGCATCCCGAGGACGATTTGCTATCCTCCGCGGCTCATTCCACATAGTGCGCCTATCGTCTAGTGGTTAGGACACAAGGTTTTCATCCTTGTAACCGGAGTTCGATTCTCCGTAGGCGTGCCAAACCGGAACCTCCCGCCTATGGCTCACCCCTGATCTCATTGTCGGCGCATAACCAAAGCATGGTGTGTCGTAGTAGATGTAGGTCCTGCCATCCGCCGGTTCGGCTGTCGTCACCCAGCACGATGCGCCCTCCGTCACCGGCCCGTGGTGGACCCAGTGGACCATATCCCGGCTCTGCCAGGCGTGGTAGCCCCCCCGGTGCGTCGTACTGACGCGGGAACGGTGTGGTCTGGAGGGGAATATCGAATCCTTCCAGTGCGGCCGGTCCGGCCTTGAATGGTTTCCCTTCGTACACCGTCTCACCACGCTTCCGCGGGGCCCGCTCGTAGCGCCCAAAGAGCCAGTAGTCGTCCGGTCCGCGCACGAGCAGTACCGGAGCATCCTGCAGATTGGCGACATATGGAATGCCAATTGACCCATCAGTCGCACATTGGTCATTGGATTTGAGTGTTGGTTCTCCCCAAAATCATCCATCTGCAGCAGTGGATTTGAAATTGCATAAGATTCAGGACACAACCATCCTTATCGCCATCGTTAACCGATTCGGGTAACGTCCTGGATAGCAGTGAACCGGGGAATAAATACGCAGTATGAATGGTTCAGAAGGCAAAGGAAGAGAACGACATGCGAAACACAGCTGTAGGTCGGTGGTTTGAGATCGGGGCGGCGATTGTCCTCTTGGTAATGGTCGTGTCGACCGGCGCGGCCCAGGCTGACAAATTCATGCAGGCTGAAGCGGAGCGGATTGTTTCGCAATACAAGACCGTCATGGAACAGCCGCCGAGGCGGGTCCCTTCCCGTGATACGGTTGATGGCCCGCTACTGGGCAACGGCGATCTCGGCGCCGTGATCAGCGGCAACCCGGAAGCGCAACGCTTCTGGATCAGCAAGAACAACTTCTGGCGGCTGGTGGACGGCCACCGGACGGGCGGGCCGCGCCTGTTCGGCAGCGTGGAATTCAGCATCCCGGCCCTGGCCGGCGCCACATATCGTGCCGAGCAGGACTTCTATCCGGCGACCACGACATCTCGGTTCACCAAGGGTGAGACCAATGTTACGATGCGGTCCTGGATCGCGGCGACCGCCGACCTGCTGATCGTCGAGCTTTCCGTGACGGGTGGCTCGGTCGATGTCGAAACGAAATTATGGGCAGCGCCGGGCCGTGGCTCCGTAGAGGAGCTGGGCAGCAAGGACGGGATGCCCTGGGCCACGAAAGCGTTCTTGAATAACACCGGCAGTTTGTCGGCGATCCCGGAGCTGTCCGGCAAAACGCCTGACGTGACGCTTACGGCGAAACAGATCAACTACCCGCGCACTATGACCGCCTGGCCTGGACTTCCCGTATCTGCGGTGGACCACTTTGTCGCGAGACATACCGGGCAGATCAGGGTTGACAGGGCGGGGGACTACACGTTCTACCTGAACTCGGACGATGGATCGAAGATGTGGCTGGATGACGTTCTTCTGATCAATCACGATGGACGGCACTCTATGCGGGAGGCCTCGGCATCCGTGTCATTGGAGTCCGGGCATCATTCGATACGCGTCGAGTTCTTTGACGATGGTTCGGAAGCGGGTTTGGTCCTTAGCTGGGCCGGACCGGGTATTGAGCAACAGGTTGTGCCGGCAAGCGTATTCTCTCAGAAGGGCGGCACCGCGGGGCTCCTGGCCGAGTTCTTCACCGAAGAATGGCGCGGCGTCCCCAAGAACCCCACCTCCGCGGCCTGTGCCGTGAAATTACTCGGGGCAAGCGAGCCCACCTTCAAACTGAAACCGGGGCAGAAGGTCACGGTCGCGCTGGCCATGCAAAGCTCGTTCGACACTGATAATCCTCTGGCAGCGGCCCAGAAAATGGCCGATGAAGTGGAGGCGGAAGCGATCGACAAACTGCTGGTGGCGCACCGCAAGTGGTGGGCCGAGTTCTGGGCAGAATCCCTGGTTGAGATCAGCGACCCGTTTCTGGAACAGAATTACTACGCCGCCAACTACTGTGTCGGCAGCGCCCTGCGCGATCCCGAATTCCCCACTGGGCTGTACGGCCTCTGGGTCACAAGCGACGACCCGCGCTGGGCGGGAGACTACCACTTGAACTTCGATTACCAATCGCAGTTCTACGGCCTGTACCAGTGCAATCACCTCGTGCAGGCCGCGACTTACCACGCCCCGATTCTCGACTTCATGGAGCGAGGCCGTTGGTACGCGAAAAACCTGCTGGACGTGCGCGGTGTGTATTACTGCGTCGGGATCGGTGCCAAGGGCATCGATACATGCAAGATGGGGAACCGGACGGACAGCGCTTTCCAGGCGGGGGGCTGTTTCATGGGGCAGAAGTGCAACGCGGTTTACTCCGTGATCCCCATGTCTATGCACTGGTATTACACATACGACAAGGAGTACGGCGGGACGGTCTATCCCTTTGTGTTGGAAGTGGCGAATTTCTGGGAGGACTATCTGAGGTTCGAGCCCTTCGACGCCAACGGCAGAGCCCGTGAGGTCACGCCCTGTGCCGACTCCGCAGTCCTCCCGACGGTCGCAAGCATCGACGGCGTTCCGGTCGACAAGATTCCGGCGAGCCAACTCCCGCCGGGACGCTACGTGATCTATAACGATTCGATCCAGGAGTGTTCCGGCGCGGATGTCAATTCGATCATGTCACTGGGGCTCGTGCGCAATGCGTTCGAGACCGCCCTTGATATGAGCAAGGAACTGGACATGGATGCCGATCGCCGCGAGAAATGGCAGCACATTCTGAATTACCTGAGTGACTTCCCCACATTCGAAAAGGACGGCAAGACGGTCTTCCGTTACACCGAGAAGGGCACGGAGTGGATTAACGGCAACTCGTGCGGTCTTCAACACATCTATCCGTCGGGGGCGATCGGACTGGATAGCGATCCGAAACTCTTGGAGATCGGGCGCAACACGATCAGCGCCGAGGGGCGGAAATGGTCCGGTGACAATGGCGAGAACAGCATGTATCCGGCCGCGGTGCGGGTGGGCTATGATCCGGCTACAATTCT
>JAIPIM010000285.1 GCA_021734725.1 Minisyncoccota bacterium
ACGAAAAACTGCCGTACTCCGCCGCCACGCGACGGCGTGACATGTTTCTCGACGCATTCTTCATTCTCGCCGACGTGTACGGGTGGCAGCCGCAGGCCTGGGCCGTGCTCCCCAATCATTATCATTTTATTGCGGTCTCCCCGGAGAAAGCCGACACCCTCGGTGAATGGCTCGACCGCCTTCACGCGCTCACGGCCACGGCCTGGAACCGGGAAGACCGTGCCGTCAGACGCAAAGTATGGTATCAGTCCAACAACTCAAAACTGACCCATCAGACGTCTTACCTGGCCGCCTTGAAGTACGTTCACCGGAACCCCGTGGAGCACGGCCTGGTTGAGGATCCGACCGGGTATAAATGGTGTTCCATGGGCTGGCTGCAAGAACAGGGGTCGGACATCTTGCGTAAAACACTGGAAGGGTTCAAGACTGCCCGGCCTAATGTGTACGACGATTTCTGATCCCCGCCAAAAAAAACACACCGCGCATTGTTCACCTCAAAGACTCGAAGGGCCAGTGTCCTGTAAAGAAACTTCCAGTGCATTGGATTGGCCTATCTTGGGATGTCTGTGTTTCCGGAGTTGATGTAGGAGACATGGATGGAGGCTGCGTTGGTCAGCCGGTCGCCGGGTGGAACCACCTCTCACATTCATTGCCACTTGACCACAAACAGTAGCACGGGGCGTCCCGCACCGTGAGCCATGTCGGCTGGGGACCATCCGAGCCACTTCAGGCCTCCCCATGACAGAGAATGCAACAGCCCTGTCGAAGGGCTTTTAAATGTCGCGCTTCTTAGCGACCGCGCCACAGGCGGGCAAGCCCTCCATAGGCGGGCAAGCCCTCCACAGGCGGGCAGGCGTTGAGGCTTGGAGGTGAATAAAACAAGCCGCGCAGCAATCCCGGGACAAGCCCGAGCAGGACAAGCACCACGCTCGACGGCTCCGGCGAGTTTTGAAGCTCCAACCCCGTCGTCCCGGTAAGCCAGTCGCTGTAGTCCGATAGATCGACGAAATAGGTGGAGTCGTCTCTGTAAACTGAGGCTCGTTCATATCCGCCAATGTTGTATATACTTAAGCTATACACCACCCCCGCCAGCCCCCAGCCGCCGCCGGGGGTCTCCACAAAGAACGGCGACCCCTGATCGTTCTCCGTCGCCGCACCGTACCCATAACTCCGCGCAAACGCCGTGGCGAATGAGTCGGTATCCCCCTGCTCGTTGTGCATGACAAACCGGTCCGTGCTGACCGACTGCCAATTCCAGCGCTTATCGTTATCGCCGTCGATTCTCCAGGGGTACCCGGTTTCTATCCCGTAATCGTACTCCACCTGACTGGTCTGCACCTTTCCCATACCGATATGCAGCCCTACCATACCCAGTGTGGGTGGCGCCGTGGCCAGCGTGACCGGTGGTAGGTCCGCCAGAATCCCGCCCGGACCTAAATCAACCCGAAAAAGCTCCAGATCCGCGTTCGGATTCGGATGCGTCACGTCGATCGAGTAGGTAACCCCGTCGACCGCAAACGTATCGCCCGCTTCGATACCCAGCTGCTTCACCGTCAGCCCCCAGCCGTCCCCCAGGTAAACGCCGGCATTCGCGCCGTCCACCGCGACCGTGCGCTGCCAGGGCATCTCCGCGCCGTCGGGTGCCGTATCGTTCACAGGCGCCGGTGTATCCGGACCGCCGCCCGAGATAACGGCGGCCCCGGCACCCAGCGTAATTGTCATCCACATTACCCCGGCGTTTCGCGTCATCCATCCCATCATGCCTGCACCTTTCATATGCTTACGATTTATACACTTTATACAACCTGAAAGCATGTACTATAGAGTGCGCGTCGGAAATTGAAAGCACGAGCGCGACGCAAAACTATTGTTTTCGCAATTGGTGTCGCAATTGGTGTCGCAATTGGTGTCGCAATTGGTGTCGCAACCGTCGGAGTTCGCGCTTCAGTGTGTTGTTCTGCCCCGCGGTAAAAACGCGGCATGCTAAAGTTTACCCGCTTCAGGAGGGGATGAACTCCGACGAGCGCGGTCCGCACCGTGCGTCATCTCGGCTGGGGACCATCCGAGCCACTTCAGGTCTCCACATGACCGAGAAGGAAACAGCCCTCCCTTGCAACTAATGTGCACTTGACACGGTCCAACCAGGCAGTATGTTCAATACAGATTGAACGCTTGTTCCCGGTCGTGTGCACGCCCGACAGTGCATAATCGACCGGGCGGAGCGTGGTTTGGAAGGGGGAGGGCTGAGGGCTGAAGGCTGAAAGCTGAAACTTGAAACCTGAAACCTGAAGGCTGAAGGCTGAAGGCTGAAACTTGAAACCTGAAATATGAAATATGAAATATGAAATATGAAATGTGACGGCGGAAGGACGAAGTAACTTATGTATCCAGCTTTGGAGGAAGGGTCTGCGGGAAAATTGCAGATGGTTTGTGAGGCAGAAGGACGGTATGATCTCCGATCACGTACCAGGAAGTATGCATCAAATATTGTGCAGCTGTATTGCAATCTCCCAAAGGGAAGACGTGAAATTGCTGTAATCGGGGAGCAATTGCTCCGAGCCGGAACCTCAGTCGCAGCCAATTATCGGGAGAGCTGCCGGTCACGCAGCTGCGCGGAATTCATCTCGAAGATAGAAACCTGTGCCCAGGAAGCTGACGAAAGTGATCTGTGGTTGGATATGCTGAAAAACGATTGCGGCATCGAGACAGAGCTGATTGAGTTCCTGCTCAAAGAAACCGATGAACTAATCGCCATCTTCGTAACCATGAGCAAGAACACCAAGAAACGCTCGGACTACAAGAAATAGGCCCGTTTCAACTTTCAAGTTTCAGCCCTCAAGTTTCAGGTTTCAAGTTTCATCCTTCAGCCTTCAAGTTTCATCCTTCAGCCTTCAAGTTTCATCCTTCAGCCTTCAAGTTTCATCCTTCATCCTTCAGCCTTCAGCCTTGAAAAACCGCCCTTCCATACCGCAAGTTGCACGTCGCTTCATCGAAGAAGCGGGGTCCACCACGCAGTCGTTCGGACTCGGTCGCGTGGTCGGGCAGATCTATGCATTTCTGTATTTCAGCCCCGAGCCGAAAGGGCTGGCCGACTTGCAGGAGGCCCTGGGCATCTCCAAGGGCAGCGCCTCCATGGGCGTGCGCCAGCTCGAGCAGTGGGACGCCGTGCGCAAGGTGTGGATCAAAGGCGACCGGAAAGACTATTACGAGGCCAATGACTGGTTCGGTAAAATCCTCAAGCGCGTGCTGTTCGACACCGTGGCCCAGCGCATGTCGTCGTACACCAACCTCCTCGAGGATGCCCACGAACAACTCAACGGCGACGACGAGAACCACGAACCCTCCTCCGCCAAGGCTACGGAGGGCAGGCCAAGCACCACGAACCACGAACAGACGTTCCTGAAAGACCGTGTCGCGCGCCTCCAGACATTCCATGCCAAAGCCAAGAGCGCCTGGGAAAACCCGCTGCTGCAACGACTGTTGAAGTAAGGTGGCCTCAAAAATAAGCACGATGCGCAGAAGTCAATCTCGCAGAGATTCCAGTAGCGCGGATGGTCCCCCAGCCGCGGGAGATTCCAGTAGTGCGGATGGTCCCCCAGCCGCGGGAGATTCCAGTAGTGCGGATGGTCCCCCAGCCGCGGGAGATTCCAGTAGCGCGGCAGGCAATAAAGGCCTCCTGCGGTTCGTGTCCGGCTCGCTTTCACAGCACATTGTCGGCCGGAGGACCGTCCGATCTACTCAATACACAGCACATTGTCGGCCGGGGGACCGTCCGACCTACTCAATGCATATCCGGATTGGGCAATCAACGAAGTACGTAAGCTCGGCCCAACCGTACCGATTTCGACAAGTGAAACGATTAACACCGACGCACTGACGAACTGACGCAGCGACGCAAAGTGGACCGCCTCAACGTCGACGGCTCCCATGCCTTCAACGAATTAAACGGATTAAACGACTTCAACCGTCTTTCAAATTTCATCCTTCATCCTTCACCCTTCCCCCTTCATCCTTGAGCACTACCATGCCTGACACCACCAAAACCGCCCACCATCCCGTTCCGGACCTCGTCATCAAACCCAGCAAAGGCTGGGGATCGTTGGCGCTCGACGAACTGTGGGAATACCGCGACCTCCTCCGGTTTCATATTTCCCGCAACATCAAGGGCAAGTATCGTCAGATGGCTCTGGGGCCGCTGTGGATCATTCTGCAGCCCATCGTGAACATGGTCTTGTTCACCTTTGTCTTCGGCAAAGTCGCGCGCCTGCCGTCGGAGGGGATCCCCTACCCCATCTTCACCTTCGTCGCCATCCTGCCCTGGCGCTACTTCGCCACCTGCACCCAGAGTTCCCTCGGCAGTCTCGTCACCAACATGAATATCATTTCCAAAGTCTACTTCCCGCGGCTCGTCATGCCCCTGTCCGCCGCCATTGCCGCGATCGTCGATTTTCTCATCTGCTTTGTCATTATGATCGGGCTGATGCTGTACTTCCATTACATCCCCGGCTGGAAAACATTGTTGATCCCCCTGTACCTCCTGTTCGCCGGCATGACCGGTCTGGGCATCGGCCTGTGGACCGCCAGCCTGACGGTACGCTTCCGCGACCTGAAGTTAGTGGCTAACAACGGCATCCGGGTTGCCATGTACGCCACGCCCGTGGCCTATTCGGCGACACTGATCGCCGAGAAGTTCCCGGAATGGATGTGGTTGTACAAGCTGAACCCCATGTACTGGGTGATCGAAGGCTTCCGCTGGTCGTTGCTCGACACGGGGAATCCACCGGAGCTGTACATGCTGATACCCATCGGGCTGGTCGTCCTGCTGCTGATCACCGGCGCGTATGTGTTTCGAAGAACCGAACGAACCATCGTCGACCTGCTCTAGATATTCACCTCGAAGACTCTAAGAAACGCAATCCTTCGTGCGTTGTGCTTGGTTCGTGGTTATAAAACCAAGAATCATGAACGACGACCAAACAACCCGCCCTCCGCGAGAGAACAATGTATGTCAAGTAGTGTCGTCTTTTTGCGTACTTTACGTTTTTTTGAGGCTGTTCACCTTCGTTCGCTTCGTTCTCTTCTGTAAAGATTAGCAAGATTAGCAGGATTAGCGGTTAACATCAGATACAAACCGCGAATCACGCGAATCTAGCGAATACACACAATGCTGAAATGAGTAGCAAAATTAGCGGTTAACAGGTTATGAGTGAGCTCATATACAAAGATGAAGCGTACAAGATTGTCGGGGCGTGTTTCGCCGTATACAACGACAAAGGATGCGGGTTCCTG
>JAIPIM010000286.1 GCA_021734725.1 Minisyncoccota bacterium
CCTCCCACATTTTGTTTATCGGAGGGTTTCCACGCCGCCACCCTCTGACCAACTTATATCAGCACCTAAATGCGGGAGGTGCTTTACGTACTCCGACTCTTCGGAGCGGTTCCACCCGGCGACCACGGTTTAACCTACTCCCTCAATAAACACCAACCACAAACGCAGCTGTAGTTTCTACTGCAACTCGCAGGCACGTAAGCAGATGTACCACCGCTGGACGTCCCATGCGGGAAAATTGGCGAGAAACTCAACGTCACCCAACGGGTTACCCGCAATGAGCCATAATCTCTTTCATTTAAACGACAAAAACACTATTTTGCCAATTTTCTCACGGCTTCAGGTGCCGTTCTGGGGACGACAACTGGCCTTTCTGGCTGCTGTATGCTTTATCGGGCTCATCGTCCTTGGCAGCTTTCTCCGCGTCGGTTGGAATTCGTACGATCGAGCAATGCTCAATGATATGGTCCGCGGCACAGCCCATCGACCGTTTGTCTACCGTGCACTTACGCCATTCCTGATTAGACGCGTCATGGACGTCATGCCGGACGCACTCAAGAAAACACTCGAAGAGGCGGCAGAAGAACCGAAGGCGCGGCAGCTGCTGGCAAAACTGGACATCGACGATTCCACGGTCGTGCAGGCGACTGCAAGCTGCATTGTCATGGCCGGTGCACTTATCCTGTTTGCGTATGCCATGGTATGGCTGCTTCGTTCATGCTACCGCGTGGACGACATAACTGCCGGCATATCAGCCCTTTTCGCTCTGGCCGGCCTACCGCCATTCTTCCGCTATTACTCATACATTTACGATTTCCCAACCCTGGCCCTGTTCACGCTTTCACTGGTCGTTCTGGCAAAACGGAAGTGGTGGGTGTACTTCCCCCTTCTCGCATTGACCACGGTGTCGAAGGAAACAGCCATACTGCTTCCCCTTATTTTTGCCGTGCATTACCGGAGACGCCTCCCGACCGGAAACTATCTCGGGCTTCTGGGGGCGCAACTCCTCCTGTTTGCCACCCTTAAGGGACTGCTGACAGTCTGGTATTCTAACCGGCCGGGTTCCATCGTCGAATCCCACATCGTACACAACCTGATGCTGCATCCCTATGATTTTGCTCAATACCTTGCGTTTGTCGCAATTTTTGTGGCGATCCTGTACGAGTGGGAGAACAAGCCTGCTTTTCTGAAAAACGCGCTCGTTATTGTGGTCCCGCTCTTCTGCCTTACGTTTGTTCTCGGTTTAATTGACGAATATCGAGACTATTACGAAGCGTACCCTGTCGCCTTTGCATTGGTTTGTCACACGGTGAACCGGGTGTTAAAGCGGGACTTCCAAACACAGGAAACGGCCGTCTAGCAGAAATTGCTCTTAGACAGGCTCGCAAAAGCCAGTTGGGGAAGGGAGAGTGTTCGGTTGGGTAAGAGGGTGATCTACGCGCTAGTCAAAAATATGCGGCCGCACCAATGGATCAAGAATGGATTCGTGTTCGCCGCTCTCGTCTTTTCAGGCCGCTTCAAAGAGCCGGAGGCCTATCCACCGGCAGTGCTGATGTTTCTGGGGTTCTGCCTTGTCTCCGGCGGGCTGTACCTGGTGAACGATCTGGTCGATATCGAACTCGACAAACTGCACCCAGAAAAAAGGATGCGCCCCCTTGCATCCGGCCGTCTCTCTCCTCGAATGGCCGTGTGGGCGGCTACTGCCTTCATCCCGCTCGGTTTAACGCTGGCCTTTGTCACCGGACTGGGAGGAGGCCTGACCCTTTCAACGTATGTCGCGCTCACGTTGGCCTATTCTTTCTTTCTTAAGCAATACGTTTTCGCTGACGTACTCCTTATTGCAACCGGATTTGTGTTGCGCGCCGCGGCAGGCGCGTTGGCCATTGACGTCACCATCTCGCGCTGGCTTATCGTCTGTACAGCGCTCCTCGCCTTGTTCCTGGCCCTGAATAAGCGACGTCATGAACTGCTGCTGCTCGGGACCGAAGCCGCCGCACACCGAGCAAATCTGGAGACTTATTCCACAGGACTGTTGAATGTGCTGATCGCCCTGGTGACAGTCGCCACTTTCGCGGCCTACACAGTCTACTGCATAACGAGTCATCCACTAAAAACAGTACGAGGCCCACAACTGCTGGCCACGCTTCCGTTTGTCGTCTACGGTATGCTGCGTTACCTCTACCTCGCAAACAGCCGGAAACACGGCGGAGACCCCACCACCACCCTAATTACAGACCGGCAATTGCTGACAACCGTTGTCCTGTGGCTGCTTACGGTAGGAACAATCGTCGCATATTACGGATAAGAAAGCCTGTTCTCGTGCCGCACAACGCCTCACTTACGAACACATTCGCCATCGTCGTTCCAATGGCCAACGAAGAGCATGACTTTGCGCCCTTCATCAAGGCTCTTACCGAGGCACTCGATGAAGCAGAAGGAGGATGCGTTTATCTGGTTGTGGACAACGCGTCACAAGATGATACTCTGAAGCTCTGTAATACTTTGAGCGCGACAGACACACGATTCGTGACAGTCTGGGCGCCGGAAAACAAAAACGTCGTCGACGCCTATTTACGCGGATACCGGGAAGCTTATGAAAAAGGGCACCAATCCATCATTGAAATGGACGCCGGTCTGTCCCACGATCCAGCACAACTGCAGAAGTTTCTCGATAAGCTTGCCGCGGGATACGAATGCGTCTTTGGAAGCCGAAATATGCTCGGCGGAAGCAATGCCGAGTCACCGCTGAGGCGACGTCTCCTGTCACGCGGAGGCACCTTTCTGGCGAACATCCTGCTCGGCACTGAACTTACCGATATGACCTCCGGCTATCAGGGCTTCACGAGAAAGGTTGTCGAACAGATACTCGGGCACAAACTCAGATCACGAGCACACTTCTACCAGACAGAGTTGCGGTACTTGTTGCGCAATCGCAAATGGATAGAAGTCCCCATACACTACAGGGCCCCCTCGCCACGCATTTCGTGCAAGGCTGTTCGAAACGCCCTCGCCTGTCTCATCTACTACACCGGACGGCGCATCAGAGGTAAAAAAGACAACATTTAACCCCAATACTGTTGAGTTTAGTGGTTTCAGGTTTCGGGTTGCAGGAGGTGTCAGGGGACGCTCTTTCCGGCCTGAAAGATGAACCCCGAGCGCTGAAGCCTCTGCTTACGTCAACGGTATTGCATTTAGCCTGTATGCGGCATTGCTCGTACATCCCGCCGGCAGCCTACGAAACGAGTTTATCCGCTGCGGCCATGCCTCGTTCCACCGCCACGTCGGAGTTCATGTGCTCCCACTCCCCCCACCGCCCCACACTGACAAAACCATTCTCCCGCCCCCATTTTCCAAGCGCCTGAACGACCTCAGGCTTCCCCATCAGATTCAAAGGATAGGCGTATGTATTGATGTGCGCCCATTCCGCCGTCGCCCCTCTTTTTGCCGCCCGCTTTAGGTTTGTCTCCGTCCAATACCCACGGGCACCTGGGCAGAATGTGTACCGATTCAGAACACGGTGGTGCGGAACATAAGGATCCGGATCATAGGTCCAGTGGGCATCTCCATGGTCAGGGTCGGCCTTTGCGTAATACCCCACTTCCACTGACGTATACTCCAGTTTCTGGATCAAATCGCGGACATGCCCTGGAAAGGCAGTTCCGGCCAGCATTTCATGCCAAGGGATGGTCGTAATAATTTTGTCCGCCCTGTACGCACCGTTCACTGTCAATGTATCGAGGTCGATCCGCTTAACGGCCTCCCCCAGGTGCAATTTCATTCCTAACTGCTTTCCCATCCGCCGCCAAACGTCTCCATACCCTCCGCGTTTCGGATAAAAAAACTTGGCATGCGCGGGCATTGCTCCGGCGGGTGCCCGCTTCAGGCAACTGATCAGTGTTTCGCGGAATGATACGTTCGGAAGCTTGTGCAGCCAATATGTACCGAGGCGATCAAGGTCTATGGACCATATCTTGCGGTTATAGGGAAGCATGTACGTTTCGGCAATCAGATCGCCTAGCTTCCATCGGATCCAGTCGCTGAATGACTCGGGCATTGTTTCCCCACGGGTGCATCCGGCCCGGGCAATGGATTCCAGATAATCCACCTGCTGGTCGAGCGGCAATTGCCACAGGCTGGCCTCAAAAGGGTAGTCAATCTGTGTTCCGTGAATCTTGATCGTGGAAACCCGGTCATACTGCAACCATTCGTCTCGAGGCAGGAAGCGGAAGAGAAAATCCAGCACGCCCTGACGTTTTACATCCAGGAAATGTCCACCCCCGATATCCAGAGGGGCCCCATCCACTATCTGGCTGCGGCAGAGTCCTCCCGGTTCATCTTCCTTTTCCAGCACCACAAAGGACTTTTCCCCAAGGTCGAGCAGCCGATGCGCCACACTCAAGCCAGCCGGCCCCGCACCCAAAATAATGTATCTGACAGTCTGCATGTTCCTTCCGTCCTCACACCCAATAACCTACAACCACGGGCGACCTGTTGAATGTCACAGGAAGCCAACAATGAAACGAACAAAACGTGCGGTGAATTACTGGAATTCAACCCCGCACAAACTACATTATAAACTGTTGTATGAGCCAGCGTAGCTCAGTTGGTAGAGCAGTTGATTTGTAATCAGCAGGTCGTCGGTTCGAATCCGTCCGCTGGCTCCATTCTTTCCTTCTTATTCCCAATGTTTTATGTATCGGACGCCAGCCTGATATGTGCATGCTGAAAATAAAACATCTAATCTATATCTAATCTTTTAGCACCTGATCGACTGGCATTGATTGTTCAAATCTAACACCCCTATCAACAAAATCCCTTAATTCTCCCCCATTTTTCCGGTATAATAGTGTGAATGGCCGGTGATTCGGCTGGTAAACGGCATATTTTTGCCTGACACTCCCACTTTTCCCACCTTCCTGAAGCCCCCCTTCAAGCTCGAACCAACCTCTGTTCTTCCCTTCCGGTTTCCGTATCCATCATCCTGGCGATACCGTTTCCTTCCCGACTTCCCGGTCAAGCATTTTCATGGTCACCGCCCTGCCTTATCCTGCCTTGAATGCGCGCGGGCATTGACAGCAAACCGTCAACCTCAAAAGAATGGATTCAGGGACGTACTGGCCCGTGACATCCAGAAAGGAGCCGCCATGACCGTATAGACACAACAGTTGAAACACGTCTCCCATTGCCGGGAGGATTGTTACACATTCACCTTGAATACCGAGGGAGTTGTCCCATGCAACAGAAGTTTCTTGCCGGGCTGGAGGATGTGT
>JAIPIM010000287.1 GCA_021734725.1 Minisyncoccota bacterium
CCACGCCATCCCACGCATGCACGCTTGCCAAAAGGACACCAACCACGGAGCAGCTGGCGTAGTTTTTGCCTCCAAGCAAAAACCCTGACAGGTGCGGGGCCTGCGTAGATACCGAGCCGCGATAGCGGCGAGGGAAGGCAGCTAAATCAATAGCTAATTCAAGGGATTTGTTGAATTCTCGATTCTAGAGACCCCTCCGCCCTCTAAAGAGTCAGTCACTCGGAAACGTCAGTCACTGCTTTTTTGATTCGTGAGGGCTACCGTTCTGCTGCTACAGGAACACCATTGGTATACATAACCTCTTTACGTATAAGTCCATCGGGATGAAAATAGTATTCCTTTCCTGTGCCATGGTTCATTCGAGATGTTGCGAGCAGTTCACCATCTGAATTCCACCATTTCACTTCACCGTGCGGAAGACCGTCGTCATCATACGGCACTAATTGAGCAATTTGACCATTCGGATGCCAGAAACGAGCTTTGCCTACTATCCGCCCGTTACAGAAGTCTAATGATGATTTTTTGGTCCCATCTCTATACCAGGACTCCCATCTACCATGTTGCAGTTTTGTAAGGCTTCCCGATGCGTCACGCTCGAAAATCCAACTACCTCTTTCTTTTATAGAACCATCAGAATAATGTTCTTCAGAGAGAACACCATCGGGGGTACGGCGACATCCAATCTGGCTGCTAACGCCACTTACGAGGAAAAATGTCATAATTAAAAATATTTTCATGGTTGCTGGCACCACGCATTGCACCCATCAACACAAATTCTCCTGGCAAATTGCGCTGCTCGAACACACGGTGTCGGTATACGAATATCACCAATGCCAGTGATTCCGCATCCGAGCAGTGCTACATTATAAATTTGCTCACAGCCCAAGGCACATGCTGCTCTACTACAGTTACGGTCAAGTAATCCAGAATCAGTAAATATTTTCTTAGAACTGATCGTACTGTCACATTCACCCCGCGTGCCACAAAGACCGAGAGTAAAATCACACAGGAAACTACCGTTAACAACCACACTATCAGGCATAGATATGCTTGCAGGTAGATCATCGCATAATAGCCCCCCTCCAAAACTGGGAACTCTTCGCGTCTCAGTGCAAATGTAGTTACACATAGTATCGCATCGTCCAACCTCCATCGAGCTAGAGAGCGAGCAGTCAAACCAAACAGTGCATGCGAGACCAAGTAGGTCAACAGAACTATGCGTCTGGTTATTAACGAAGCGATATAGCCCATCAGTTCCATCTCTGAGAAATTGCGCATATGCACGATGGTGTGCAGGAGTAGCAAATAAATCATTTCGAATATGATTCCTAATAAAGCTAACATCCCCCAACGGGTCCCTTGATGGCCAGCGTCCGAGTTCGGGGCTGTAGTATCTGTAGCCGTAGTAGTACAGCCCGGTTTCGGCATCGAGGTATTTGGTGGAGAATCGGTGGGCGAAGGTGTCGGCGAGGGGACCGGATTGGGCAATGGTGTTGCCGAAGGTGTCGTATTCATAATGCGCGACGACTGCACCCGATGAGTTCACATATTCGGTCACGTTTCCGTTGGCGTCGTAGGCGGGGTAGTAGGGGTCGCCGTTTACGATGACGCAGAGAAGGCCGCCGACGCCACCTGCGCCCTGGAGTGTCTGCGAGAGGTCCAGGCCCCAAACATACCGGGTGACATTGGTTTCGATGGTTTCCTGGACAAGGTTCCAGCCGTCGTAGAGGAATTCAGTCTCGACGCCATTGACGGTCTTGCGGATGCGGCGGCCCATGTAGTCGTAGGCATAGCTGACGACCGTGCCGACATTGGAGGCAAGCATCAATCGGTTTTCGCCATTCCATTGGTATGTCCAGCCGCTGTAGCTAATCATGTTCCCGTCATCGTCATAACTGGGAGCATGCGTCACTCCATTGGCGATGTTGGTATATTGGTTGAGCTGATTGACCAGATAGGTAAGGACCGTTTCGTTCTCGGCATAGTGCTGGCGATTGCCGATGGGGTCGTAGGCCCAAGCAAAGCTGTCGGCGCCCATGACCGCATTGGTGACTTCGCTTCTGGCGTTATAGGCAAAGCGGTTTGTGACAACACCGCTATAGGAGTCCACCCGCTCGGTGCGGCGACCCAAGGCATCATTCTGATACGCGAACTTGGATACCGTGCCGCCGGCCTGGTTGTGGACCTCGGTCAGGAGATCCCGGTTGGGCTCGTAGCTTTTCGTCAGGCCTGTATTTGGAATCGAATTGGTCCAACCGGCCAGCAGGTCGGAACCTTCCACGTATCGGTATTGGGCCGCCTGCCCGGCCACGGAGACGGCACCGAACCGGCCGAACGGGTCGTAGGCATATGCAACCTCGTAGTCCGTGCCAGCGATGCCGAGGCCCTCGGGGCGCCCGAGGGAGTCCTGGGCGCGGGCGATCGGCTCCACGTCGACCTTCGCGTCGAGCGCGTGCAGGAGCTTCTGCTCCTCCTCGTCGGTCCACGCACGGCCGGGGCCGGATTTGCGGGAAGTCGAGCGGCGCAGCTTCGTCAGTCCCGCAAGCGCCAGGTGCAACGCCCGCACCGTGTCGGCCTGCTGGTACGGCGAGGAAGACGGATAACGCTCGCCGGTGTACGGGTCTACCCCGTCGGCAAGGGCCTGCACGATCTTTATGGCTCGCTCCGCTTCCATCCAGTTCGTGTCAATCTCCATTCTCAGTTGCACTATTAGAACTCATCCCTTTACGAGCCTCTCTATCTAGCCTGATTTTGCTCTGGGCGTAGATTCTGTTCTGCTCCAAATCTCCCACGTAGAATCTTGCGTTAACCCTATCTATCGATAAAACAGCCATTTCTTTCTGAATTTCACCAACAGCGGCCACAGTATCAATTTGTCCGCTGGCAAAAATATCGAGACATACAACGGGAGGAATCACAGCGCTGTACATCCCGTGCAAAACGACGCCATCGTTTTCAATAATAGTAATTAAATCCGAGTTTGCCTGAAGGGTTTTTACCAAATCAACGCCTTGCTGATGTTGTGCCCCTGTGGGTGGAAGACAGCCGCTAACTAGAGCCATTGCAATCATACACAAACATCCTTTCATAATGGCTGTCTCCCAGAACCATACCCCCTGCCGGGTCGTCGCCTCGGAACCAGGAACGGAGTGTCAGGCGGAAATGGTGCGGTGAATCCAGCATCTTCAAATGCTTGACATGCCCAACCTGCACAATTCCTTCCATCTTGGCCTCCATGAAGATTCAGAAGATCATATATGCCTTCTTGTCGAGGCTCCCCGATAATCTCTTGTAATCGCGATACAGAGACTGGACACGCTCGGTAGCTATATGTGTTCGACGGGTCATAGCGTGTTGTAGAATCATCACGAACTTCTCCGGGGCCGGTTAGCGTGTAAATCCCTCCACGTGCAGGATAATAGCCCCTGACGACGCCTGGGGTAGCAACAAATGCATGACCGGGATCGCGCCACCCATGATGCCCCATGCGTCTAACACGTATTTCCACGATCACTATTTCGCTCGGGCAACAAGACTGATTTGCATCATCAGTTACTTTTGAAACGATAGATTCACTTTCACAACATTGCGTTTCAGGATCATACTCTTGGTCACCACAACACGCCACCAACCCTAGGATATCTACCCATCCAGAAGGATGGTTCTCCACAAACACGTACAGATTTAGCCCTCCCCACTCCCAGATCGGATCCCGATTCACCCAACGGCCCAAAGGCGGGGAGTAGTATCTGTAGCCGTAGTAGTACAGGCCGGTTTCGGGATCGAGGTATTTGGTGGAGAAGCGGAAATTGAAGTCGTCGGCCTTGGCACCGCTCTGCGCAGTGGTGTTGCCGAAGGCATCATATTCATAGTGGGCTACGACTGTGCCCGATGAGTCCACGTATTCGGTGATGTTGCCGTTGGCGTCAAAGGCCGTTGAAAACGTTTCAGGCGTTGAAGGCGTTGAAATCGTGACGGAAAGCAGACCGCCCACGCCACCGGTGCCTTGGAGTGTCTGCGAGAGGTCCAGGCCCCAGACGTAGGCGCGCGCAATATCCGGTTCGGTCTGCGTGAGGTCCAATTCCAGCAGCACATTCCAGCCGTCGTAGATGAAGAAGTGATCGGTGATCAGTGACCAGTGATCAGTGTTCCATTCGTACACGGTCTTGCGGACGCGTCGGCTCATATAGTCGTAGTCGAAGACCAGGCGCGCATCTCCGTTGACCATTTCGATCAGGCGGTTCTCACCGTCCCAGGTTGATGTCCAACCGTTGCTCATTTCCAGCATGTTACCGTCGGCGTCGTAGGTGGGTTCAACGGGAATGCCGTTGCTGATGACGGTGTATTGATTGAGCTCGTTGGCGGTGTACGTTGCAATCGTTGAAGGCGTTGAAGCCGTTAAACGGTTTCCTATGGGATCATAGGCATAGTCGTACTGGTCAAGGCCGAGGAGGGCCTCAATGACTTCCGAGCGGACGTTATAGCCAAAGGTGTTTGTAACGGCGGCGTTATCCACGCGCAGGGTCCGCCTGGCAAGCTCATCGTTGGTATAGGCGAAGGACGAGACGACATTGGTGCCGGCCATGTTTTCGATGCCAGTGATGAGGTTGCGGGTGGGCTCGAACGCGCGCGTGTGGGACACGGGCAGGATGCCCGTGCCACTTTGGGTCCAGCCGGTCAGGAGGTCCGATCCGGCCATGTACTGATACTCGGCGGCACTGAAGGGCGTAGTCACGGAGGCGAAGCGGCCAAGGGCGTCGTAGGCGTAGGCGACCTGGTAGAGTGCTTGCGTGCTGCCCTGCGGGAACAGTTCGAGACCGACGGGGCGGCCCTGGGCGTCGTGAAGCCGCGACAAGATACCTTCCGCATGTTGTTCGGCCGTCAATTGCAGGGAATCCGGATCGTAGACGAACGCACGGGTGCCGAGCGTGTCGGTGACGGTGGCCTGGCGTCCGAGGCGGTCATAGGTGAAGGTGGCGGCGGGGGTGGCGTCGGAGTAGGCGACGGCTGTGAGCTGGTTGAGGGCGTCGTAGGAGTACTCCGTGACGATGCCGCGGGCCCAGGTACGGGAAGCGAGCTGGCCCTGGGGGGTGTAGGTGTAGGTTGTGCCGTTGCCGTCGGCATTAAGTTTGTTGGTGAGCAGGCCAGTGGCGAGGTCATATTGCCATTCGGACTTGTCGAACGCCGATAGGTTGGCGGCAATCGCGGCGTAGTCGGTGAAGTTGGTCTCCACCGCCCCGTCGCGCAGGGTGTACATGGCGGTC
>JAIPIM010000288.1 GCA_021734725.1 Minisyncoccota bacterium
GTGGCACGACTTACCACGAAGAGGATATTTCCGGGGAACTCCTGAAGCAAGCCAAGGCCTGGCGCGCCAAACTCGTTGAGAAGAGCGCAGAGCAGGACGACGGGCTCCTGGAGAAGTTTCTGGAGGGTGAGGAACTCTCCAAGGAAGAAATTCTGTCGATCATTCGCAAGGCGACGATCGCGCGCCGTATTATCCCCGTCTATTGTGGTTCCGCTTTCAAGAACAAGGGCATCCAGAGGCTTTTGGACGGGATTGTGAACTTCCTTCCGTCCCCTGAAGATGGTCTGCCCATTATTCATGCGAAATCTGAAGAGGAGGGAGATCGACCTGCCTCTATCGATGCGCCTTTCTCCGCGCTGGCGTTCAAGATCGTCTCGGATAAGCACATGGGCAAGCTGTCCTATATTCGAGTCTATTCCGGTAAAGCAGAGGCAGGGAGCGTGGTCTACAACAGCAGTCGCGGCAAGACGCAGCGTCTGGGGCGTATTCTGCGTATGCACGCGAACCGACAAGAAGCACTCACGGATTGTCAGTGTGGCGACATTGTCGCCGTCGTTGGACTGGGAGATACGCGTACCGGCCATACGCTATGCACCAAGGACGACCCGATCCTGCTTGAGTCAATCGAATTCCCCGCACCGGTAATGTCGATCAGCATCAAGCCTGCGAGCAATGCTGACAGTGAGAAGATGATGGCAGGGCTGCAGCACCTCGCGGACGAAGACCCCACCTTTATGGTGAGCGTGGATGACGAAACGCTTGAGACGATCATTGCCGGCATGGGCGAACTGCATTTGGAGGTGCTGGTCGAACGGCTTCGCCGTGAGTACGGTGTACAGGCTGACGTTGGACGCCCGGAGGTCGCGTATCGCGAAACGGTGACTACTGCCAAGCAGGGGCAGTACAAGCATGCGAAGCAGACGGGTGGTCGCGGACAGTATGGACACGTCCACCTGCGTATCACTCCGACAGACCCGGGCCACGGATTTTCGTTCATCAACGAAGTCACGGGCGGCAGAATTCCCTCCGAGTTCATCCCTGCGGTCGAGAAGGGCATCATCAAGGCCATGGCGAAGGGCCCGTTTGCGGGCTATCCGGTTGTTGATGTGACGGCAGCTGTCTTTGATGGTTCGTACCACGATGTGGACTCCAGTGAGTTCGCGTTTATCGAGGCGGCGCGTGTTTGCTTCCGGGAGATCTTCCTGAAGGGGGAGCCCACGCTGCTCGAGCCAGTAATGTCGGTCGAAGTCACGATTCCGGAGGAGTTCATGGGGCCCGCGACCGGATCCGTGTGTCAGCGTCGAGGACGCATTGAGAGCATGGACGAACAGGGCGGCATGAAGATCGTGCGCGGAATGGTGCCACTGAGCGAGATGTTCGGGTACTCGAATACGATCCGTACGATCACGTCGGGGCGCGGTTCATTCACCATGCAATTTGAGCGGTATGAAGCCGTGCCATTCTCGATCGCAGAAGACATCATCAAGAAACGCCGTGACGCCGGCCTGGTGAGATAACCAGCGGGCAATCAGAACAGCTCTTTCTGTTCCGGAAAGAGCGGTTTTGATCGCGCTATCTTTTTGAGTCGTGGATACTTCTCGGCAAGATCGGGCGGGGTAAATACTTTTCCGCCTGAGAATTTCGCTTTCAGTTCAAGTGCGTTCAGCATTTCCTTGCCCTGGTAGTGGTTGTTTGCCACGAGGGTCAACGACTTTGACATGGATGCAATGGCGCCGGCACGTGCCGCGATTTCCTCGATCTCCGCTTCGGCGTAACAGTAGTTGTAGGTCTCATCTCTGCCCGCCTTCGGGTCGAACCATGCCGCGGCGTTGCGGCCGTGCAGTCGCATGTAGGCGTGTTCCCCAACATTGCTTTCGCGCATGCCGAACGAGTTCTTCGCCAGGGGGTAGTCCAGGTTGGCCACTGTCACTCCGAGTCCCGAAAGGAACGACAGGGCGTCCGGGGCTTCCCACGATCGGTGTCGCAGTTCTAGCGACAGGTTCGTCATGTCGCCAAAATGCTGTACGATAACGTCAATGTGGCGCCGCTGCCTGTCGCCATCGTCAAAATCCCACCGAAACTGGGCCAGCAGGTGATGCAATCGCCCCTCATCGGTCATGGGGCGGAAAGCTTCGTGAAAAGCTTTCACCAGGTCAGGTCGGATGATCTGGTCATGTGTGATGTCACGAGTGAGTTTCGCCGAAAAGAAGAACCCGCGGATGTCACGCGTGCGCTGGTGCCAGGAGTAAACAAGACGCGGGGTAGGGGCGCGGTAAAAGGTCGTGTTGATTTCGACCATGTCGACATACTGCGCCACGAAGCGCAGTTGGTCTTTTGTTCCGCGGGGGTAAACAAAGCCGTCCCAGTCAGGGTATGCCCAGCCGGCGATCCCTACGGCTATGTCCTGGGTTTCCAAGCGCTCGCCTACACTCCAATCAATGCGGCTCCGATGACACCCGCTGAGTCCCCGAGTTGATGCTGCACGATGGCTGTCTCAAGGCTGTCGCTGAACACGAAGTGCTCAACCTGTTCGAGGCCCTTGTCATAAATCGCCTTGAACTTCGAGACCCCGCCTCCCAGTACGATGATGTCCGGGTCGAGAATGTTGATCAGGTTCGCCATGGCCCGCCCGAAGTTCCTGAAGAAGACCGTCATAAAGTCGACGGCGTCCTTGTCTCCTGCGTAATAGGCTCCCTCGATTTCACGCATCGGGCGACGCTCACCGTGCTGCTCAATCCAGCGTTTCTCCAGGCCTCCGCCGCTGATATAGGTTTCGACGCAGCCCGGTTGGCCGCAGTAGCAGACGGGGCCGTTGGGGTCTATGCTCATATGGCCCCATTCTCCCGCGATGGCCTGCACGCCCGTGACAACCTGTTTGTTGAACACTATTCCGCCACCACACCCGGTGCCCATGATTACTCCAAAGACAAGATTCTTTCCTTTTCCGGCTCCGTCCAGCGCTTCCGCCATGGCAAAGCAGTTGGCGTCATTCTGGATCGCAATCCTGCGGCCGATGCGGGCCTCGATGTCCTCTTTCACCGGCATGCCGTTCATGCAGACCGTGTTGGAGTTCTTGAGAAGTCCGGTGCGGATGGATAAGGCGCCTGGCGTTCCGAGGCCGAACGTGTGCTCCGCTCCGTCAATGCTTGCCACGAGGTCACGGTAGAGCCCGGCGATGTTGCCGATGATGTGGTCGTAGCCGTGCTCCTGTTCAGTGGGAACTCGTTTACGAAACACTTCATGATCGTTGGTGTCCAGAACGATGCCTTCAATCTTTGTTCCGCCGAGGTCAACCCCTATTCTGTGCATGCCTGCCTTCTCCCTGGTGTAAATGATGTTGCCCACTCAAACGCAAATGTGATGGTGAGGGGAGGCACCTTACCGAAGTTGCTGAGAGCAGTAAAGTGCACTCTTCCAAGTGGGTCACACATTAATACTCCATCGCGGAATCCCTACACGTTGCCGCTCGTTCTCTCCCTTGAATATGATGTTTTGACGTCGCTGAGGGTGATCGTCACGTGAATCCCACTGCTTTCTGTCAAGGTACAGGGCCGATGCTGAGCATACGGTGTGCTTTCCGTAGCGACGGTTGATCGTATCGATGGCCTCGGTGATGTGCCGAATATTGTCGATGCTCAGGCCATCTCCAAACAGTTCGAGCTGTTCCGTGCGGTCGCATTCCAATCCCCCCATGGCTATCATCGTCGAACGGTAATCGCTTCCTGACTGATACGAGGCATCAAACAAGCGTCTAATCAAGGGGGTTGCCTCAATGCTGCACCCCGTGGAATGACTGAGTGTGCCCTCCATTCCCGAGTGATGAAAGTCCTGGTGACGCAGCACAACTCCCAGGCGCCGCACACGAAGATTGTGGCGCCGGGCCTTCATGAAGGCCGATTCCACGTTGCGCATGAGGCGTGCGAAGACATACTCACGATCGGCTGATGGAGGGGTGAATGTCTTGGACTTGATGATGGTGTACTGCGGGGATGTTTCACCTTCGCAGACTTTCATGACCGAGTCCCCTCGCAATTCGAGCCAGAGATCGTGCCCCGGACTGTGAAGCAGACGGCGGGCCCATGCTTCCGGTTTCATGACGTAATCATATGCCGTTCGCAGTCCGTATTTTTTCAGAAGGCTTACCGTATTGGGGCCGAATCCCCACACCTTTTCCAGAGGTGTACGCTCAAGCAGAATATGAATATAGCGACCGGGAACGGCCGTTAGGCCATTGGGTTTTCGGAACTTCGAGCAGAGCTTTGCCAGGCATTTGGAGAGGCTCAAGCCGACCGAAACCGTAATGCCCAGTTCAGCTACAATCTCGGCCTGTAGCTTGCGCGCGATGTTTTCGTACGAGGTGCGGAAGACGCCTCGCATGCCCGTGATGTCCAGGAAAGCTTCATCGACCGAGTATTCCTCAACGCTTGGCGTGTAGCGTCGCATGATCTCGAACATACGTTTCGAGTAGATTCCGTAGGTCTCGTAGTCGCTGGGCAGGATAATAAGCTCAGGACACATTTTGCGCGCTGTGAAAAGGGGGATGCCACGTGCGATGCCGAGGCCCTTGCCTGGATAGTTAGCACAGGCAATAATACCTCGCTCTTTACCGGTGACAACGGGCTTTCCGCGAAGCGACGGGTCCAGGGCTTCCTCAACTGCAGCAAAGAAGGCGTCAGCATCAACGTGCAGGATGGCACGAGGGTAGGAGGATGTAAGAATGGGGGCGTTTTTCATGTCTCGCACGATAAAGGAACCAAGGTTCATGCACAAGGGGAAACGGGTAAGAGCCTTTTCCGCTGCGGCTTCGTCTATTCCTCGGCGTCTTCTGTCTCGCCACCGCGCTTGAAAAGCCCGCCGACGCCGCTGATGACTTTTCCGGCACCCGTGCCGACCGCTCCGCCGACGGCCTTTGCGCCGTCAACGGCAGCCCCTGCGCCCGCCGCCGCGGCATCAACGGCAGCCCCTGCGCCCGCCGCCGCGGCATCGACTGCGGCACCTGCACCGGCCGCGCCCAGGTTCAGGGCGGCCCCGGCTCCATTGGCGAGCAGTTTTCCCGATCCCGTCACGACCGTCGTTACCGACCTGATAATGGCGCCAATAACACTCCTGACAACATCGGCGATGGAGGCCTTCTCACCCTCCTTCTTGCCTATGTCTTTCAACTCGATAGTGGGTAGAGGAAGAGTAATGGTCTTGCCCTGAAGCAACGTGGATGTCAGGCGGATTTTGCCGTTACTGATGATAAGCCGGTCAATTTCCACC
>JAIPIM010000289.1 GCA_021734725.1 Minisyncoccota bacterium
TGTGTGAGTGTGTGGGTATGTGAGTATGTGGGTGCGATGTACTCCCATACTCCCAAACCCCCAAACTCCCATACTGCGATGTGTGTGAGTGTGTGAGTGTGTGAGTGTGTGAGTGCGATGTACTCCCAAACTCACAAACCCCCAAACTCCCATACTGCGATGTGTGTGAGTGTGTGGGTATGTGAGTATGTGGGTGCGATGTACTCCCAAACTCACAAACCCCCAAACTCCCATACTGCGATGTGTGTGAGTGTGTGAGTGTGTGAGTGTGTGAGTGTGTGAGTGTGTGAGTGTGTGGGTGTGTGAGTGTGTGGGTGCGATGTACTCCCATACTCACAAACCCCCAAACTCCCATACTGCGATGTGTGTGAGTGTGTGGGTATGTGGGTATGTGAGTGTGTGCCGTACCCCCATACTGCGATGTACTGCGAATCAGAGACCATGATACGAGGACGAAGACTTGTTTATGGGCATAGTTCGACATTTCAGAGACCTCCGAGTCTATAAAGAGGCGTTTAATGCTGCAATGCATATCTTTCGATATTCAAAGAAGTGGCCCGCGGAGGAACGCTTTTCTCTGACCGATCAGATTCGGCGTTCATCACGCTCGGTTTGTGAGCAGATTGCTGAGGCATGGAGAAAACGCCGGTATACGGCCCATTTTCGGAGTAAACTTACAGACGCGGACAGCGAAGCGGCGGAGACTCAATCATGGCTGGAATTTGCGCTTGCCTGCGGCTATATCGATCAAGACATGTTTGATCAATTGGATAAGGTTTATGAGAGAATAAGTGGTAGTTTGGTGGTCATGATAGATCAAGCTGAAAAGTGGTGTGTTTTATCTGGGCAAGCACGCGAAGGGTGCGGTGAGTATGACGTGGCGGAGTGAGTGTGTGGGTGTGATGTACTCCCAAACTCACAAACCCCCATACTGCGATGTGTGTGAGTGTGTGAGTGTGTGAGTGTGTGAGTGCGATGTACTCCCAAACTCCCAAACCCCCATACTCCCATACTGCGATGTGTGTGGGTGTGTGAGTGTGTGGGTGCGATGTACTCCCATACTCCCAAACCCCCATACTCCCATACTGCGATGTGTGTGGGTGTGTGGGTGTGTGAGTGCGATGTACTCCCATATTGCGATGTGTGTGAGTGAGTGGTGAATAATTACGGGTTACGTTTGAACTGTGCGAGCATTGATACAAAAAGTAAGCGAAGCATCCGTTCACGTGAATGGGGCCGTAAAGGGATCCATTGGCAAAGGATTACTGATTTTTCTGGGTGTGCGCGACGACGATACGGAGGACAAAGCTCGTTCGCTGGCTGAGAAATGCGTGAATCTTCGTGTTTTTGAGGATGAAGCGGGAAAGGTCAATCATTCGGTCCTGGAGGTTGGCGGCGAAGTGCTGGTGGTGTCGCAGTTCACTTTGTACGGGGACACGCGCAAGGGACGGCGTCCAAGCTTTATCAGGGCTGCTGCCCCGGATGTTTCAGAACCCTTGTACGAAACATTTGTTGGCTTTGTTCGTGAGTATGGGGTGCGAGTGGCCACCGGGCAATTTCGAACCTACATGGCCGTGCATCTGGTTAACGACGGTCCCGTGACCGTTATGGCGGAAAAGTAGAGTCAAAAGTTTTTGACAGGCATGAGGAGCCGGTTGACGATAGGGGGCGTCGATGGCGATGGCGGATAACGAGTAAAACTTGTTCGGTCGTCCATTGCTCTGGTCGTCCGCTATCGTCAACCGAAAAAAGTAAGGTATGACATCATGAAGAACACAACCCCCAGTCGTACATGCACCGCGGCGGCCGCCCGCAACTTCCAGTCGCGATGGACGCTGGACCTGGCGCGTAAAGTTACGGACGCCATTAACAGTACGTACCAGGACGAGACGGGCATCAATCACATTGACGGTGCGTTCATGCCGCAGAGCGATATTGTGCTGGGTGTACTGCATACGCTTCTGGAGGTCCTCTTCCCCGGTTACACGGGGCGGCACGAATACCACCGGACCAGCCTCCAGTATGTTATCGGCAACCACGTTGATCATATCTTTCGAAAGTTGAGCGAGCAGACTGAGCGCGCGTACGCGTACCGGTGCAAGCTCGAATGCTGCGAGGGATGTGATTGCCTGCGAATGGCGGAGGACGCTGTCATCGGTCTTCTGGAGAATGTACCGCGCATACGCGAGACACTGAAGACCGACGTTCAGGCGGCCATGGATGGGGACCCTGCCGCGAAATCGACTGACGAGGTGGTGAGTTCGTATCCCGGTCTCAAGGCAATAGCGATTCACCGCGTGGCACATGAATTGTACTCCGCGGAAGTGCCGCTGATTCCTCGCCTGATGAGTGAGCACGCGCACACGTTGACGGGCATAGATATTCATCCCGGCGCCAAGATAGGCAAGCGTTTCTTTATTGACCACGGCACGGGTGTGGTGATTGGCGAAACGGCGGTGATTGGGGATAATGTCAAGATTTATCAGGGCGTTACGTTGGGGGCTCTGAGTTTTCCGAAGGACGAGCGTGGCCGATTGATAAAGGGGAAGAAGCGTCATCCGAATATCGAGGACAACGTAACCATCTATTCCGGTGCCACAATCCTGGGGGATATAACCATCGGCGATCAATCGGTGATCGGCGGTAACGTATGGATCACCGAGTCCGTGCCACCGGGCAGCAAGGTTACGGTCGCGCCGCCGGAGTTGTCCATTCGAACCCGGGGCAAAAAGTGATATCGGCAAAGTCAACCTGAGTGCAGATTGATATAGGGGTACTTGTATTCAGGAAACGGCCTTTTATTGTTAAATGAACAGCACCTGTAACGTAACGGTAGAAAAGGATGGAACAATGGCTTTGAATGTAGTAAAGGTGGGGGTCGTCGGGTTCGGCGGTCGCGCCGGCGGGGTGGCCGATACGGCTCGCCAGGTAACCGGTGGCCTGCTCGAGGTTGTGGGTTGCACGGAAATCGATGACGAACGGTATGAGCAGGGATGTAAACACTTCCAGTGTCGTCCCACGCGGTACCCGACGGTCGAGGCGACGGTTGACGCAGAGAAACTGGATGGCGTGATGATAGGGACGCCGAATGCCTTTCACTTGGAAGGTATGCGCAGTCTTAAGGGCGCCGACGTGCCGGTCTTTCTCGAAAAGCCACTGGACAGTACCTGGGAAAAGATCTGTGACCTGGTCCGGTTTGCCGAGAGTTACGACGGCCCGGTAATGGTCGGGCATTGCATGCGCTACGCACCGATTGTGCGGAAAGCGTCCGCGCTCATACAGGATGGGGCTGTTGGGCGCGTATTCAGTTTTCGCGGAGTGCAGAACTGTCATTACGGGAACAACATGTTCCACGGCTGGCGCCGGCGCAAGGACCTCGGCGGCACCATGTGGATTGAAAAAGCGACGCACGATCTCGATGTTCTGTTTGCACTGACCCAGACCAAGCCGCTTCGTCTGTTTGCCATCAGCAAGCTCCAGGCATTCGGCGGGGACAAACCCGATGACCTGCATTGCGCGGTCTGTGATGAGCGTGTGACGTGCCCGGAAAATATCCAGAACATTCGTGAACGAGCAGGCGCTAATCTTATTCCCGAACTGAACAGTCATGGCCGGAAAAGTCTGTGTGTCTATTCTCGGGAGGTCGATACCTGGGACAATCAGGCCTGTCTGATGCATCTCGACGACGGCGGTTTTGGGGAATACTCAGAGTGTTACTTCACGGCCCGCAATTACCATCACCGCATCTACGAACTGCGCGGCGAACTCGGCACGCTGGAGATCGACCTGGGCGAATACGAAGGCGAGTTGTTTCTTGCTTCCCGTTACGGCAGTTACCGGGACGGCTATCGGTTTCACTTCGATTACATGGGGCGGAACCACTACAACGGCGACCATCAAATGGTTCGTCACCTGTACCGCTTCTTCCGCGGCGAAGAGGGTCCCCTTACCACCGTGAAGCAGGCGTTCATCGCCGAAACCGCCGGGTACCTGGCGGTCAGCAGCAGCGAACAGGACGCATACCTGAGATACGAAGACGTCGTGCCTGAGGATCTGCGCTATATTTGGCAAGAGTCGCTGTGGTAGGTGCCTGAAACCGTGAGAGAATTGGCGGAAAATTGTTATGGCGAAGATTCGAAAGCAACAGGTAACCTTGCGCGATATTGCCGACGCATGCGGATTGAGTCCGATTTCCATTTCATATGCTCTCCGCGGCGACCGGAAAAACGTCAGCGCCGCGACCATCGAAAAAGTGCGCAGGAAGGCCGACGCGATGGGGTACGACCGGCATTTGGCGCACGCCGCGCGGCGCCTGCGTTACCAGCAGGATCCCGATGCCGTCGTTAACCACCTGGCAGCGCTTTTCTTTCCTTTTTATGCGATGGATGACGTGTATTGGGGGACGGTGTTTCGCGGTTTGCAAAGCGTGATGTTTCCCCGTGAATTCGGCTTGTTGTCGTGCGGCATCGATGCTTTGGAACAAGATCCCGGACAACGCTTGTTACCGATTTTCCGGCGAGGCGATATTGATGGCGCCATCATTTTTGCGACACGGCCTGCATTGGGTACGTCGCTGGTTCATTCGTTGCGCGGGGAAGGGGGATTTGGCACGCGTCCCATCGTCGTTGCGTTGATGGACGTTCCCGGCTGCTCTTCGGTTGTAGTCGACGACTATGAGGTTGGGCACGCCGCGGCCGCGCATCTTCTGGGGCTGGGTCATAAGCATTTGTTGACCTTCACCAACCCGGGCGCGGAATCACCGATGACGAAAAACCGGATAGCCGGGCATCGCGCGGCGGTGCAAGATGCGTGTCTTCCGCCAGAGAACTTTGTCGTTGGACATTGGATATGGGAGGATGATCGTGGACTGGACACGGCGCTGGCCGATATGCTTGAGCGTTATCCTGAGGTGACGGGTATTCTTGCTCCAAACGATGACGGTGCAAGTTCTTTGTACCACGCCCTGCACCGGTTGGGATATTCCGTCCCACGGGACTTCAGCGTTATCGGGGTTGATGATTGCCCGCCGTTACTGAATCTGAAGGGGGAGAACATTCTAAGCACTATTAGTTTGCCGATTGAAGATATGGGCGTACTTGCTGGTGAGTTGCTTTTGGAGCATATCGAGGATCCCGGGAAGGTGTGTGAGACCAAAGTCCTTTCGGGTGAACTCATTGCACGGTCGACGACCGCGCCGCCACGCGCTT
>JAIPIM010000290.1 GCA_021734725.1 Minisyncoccota bacterium
CCCTTGAGCGCACTGTTCAGCGTCACAGCCAGCAGAAGGGCAACCATCGTCTGCAACGGCACCACAACCGCGGCAAAGAGACCATTGTTAAGCAGTGCGCGCCGAAACGCGGGCTCCGCAAAAATGCGCCGGTATTGTTCCAATCCCACAAACTCAGTCGGCAACGGCGATCCCATACGCAGGTTTGTGAATGACAGCACGAATGCCAGCATAAATGGTACTGCAATAAACAGGGTCAAACCCGCTACGGCGGGCAGGGCAAAAAGGATACCTGCAAGGGTATCGTTTCGGGGATGATGTCTGGTTCCTCTGGGCATGTCGCCTATCCGAAAAAATGGCTCAATTCACCTGTGGGTAACCCTGATTGTCGTCAATATCGCGATTGATCCGTTGTACGGCCTTATCCAGAGTTTTTTCAACAGGCGCGCCGTTGCGTATAGCCTGAAAAGCCTCTTGGAAAGTAGATGTAATGACTGGATAAGCCGGCGTTGCCGGTCGCGGCACGGCGTATCCCTGTCGTAGCTGGACGACAAACAGGCGCAGCGGGCTTCCCGCACCATAGAGGTCAGACTTTGCGATTGCGGTATTCGTGGCAGGCACCGCGCCATTGGCGTTCGTCATCTCCAACACCTGCGGATCCTGAAGAAGAAATTCCAAGAAACTCGCGACCGCTGCAGGATGCTTACAACGCTTCGTAATGCTCCAGTTCCAGGATCCCTGACCCGTGCGAGAGCCTTCTCCAAAATCGGGCAACGGCACCAGCACCAAATCGTCCCCAAAAGCCTTGCTGTACCGCGGATACTCCCAGTGTCCCACCCATGAAAGAGCGACGCGGCCGCCGACGAACGCATTGTCGTCAACGTTGGAATCCACGTAATTGTCCTCCTTCATCCATTTTTGGAATCGTTGCATGACCCTTACCCCGGCAGATCCATTGAGCACTCCCGAAGCGGTATCGTAACCACCGCGCTCGATTAGATCCGCCCCTCCCGACTGAAGCGCGGGGGAAAAGGCGTATGTGAACCATTCCCCCTCATAGTTCAGCTTCAGATCAAGCACCTGCCCATCGTCATCGTCAGCGGCCAGATCCGCCAGAATGCGTTCGAACTCTTCAACCGTCCAGGCGTCTTTGGGATGGTCCGGAATACGCGCTCCGACTGCGTCAAGCTTGCTCCGTCGTGCATAAAGGGCCAGACCGGAATCGAACATACCGACCGAATAAAAAGCGCCGCGATAGGTTCCCTGTTCCACGATTGACGGCAACAGATTATCCATCAGTTCATCACTCAGGAGCTCCCCAATGGGTGTCAGATGTCCCTGCCAGACGTAATTGTACACAAACGGGCCGTCGAACTCCAACACGTCGGGCAGGTCATGTGCCAGCGCCGCGGCCTGAACCTGAGAGTTGTACGACCCTTCGGGAAGCACGGTGAGCTTGACGTGTACTGCATTCTGCCCTTCATTGAAGCGTCGCACTTGATTTCGGATCGTTCGACGTTCGGATTCGCGCCCTGAGTGTGCCCATGCTTCAATGACAACACCGTTCTCCGTTGTTTCCCCGGAGGCAGGTTTATCGGCGGATTCACCGCAACCGACCATAAGCAGCGCCCCCAGCATGGGAAGTGCCGCGGCAAAGCCCATCGGCATTCGCTTTCGTAACCAGTGACAATACTCACACAAGAGTTTCATATCCGGACTCCGTTGTTGGTTTGACGCCCCTGGACTCACGCACAAGTGGCTTCGCGTTCGTCGCTTAGAAGACGAAGAAGCGAGCATCAAGAGGGAAGCACATGTCATACACCATCTCTTCCAACTACTTATTATGCCGTCCCTCCATTCGAATTGCAAGGGTCGATTACGGAAAGGTTCCAAGTGCCGACCAGAGTTGAGTACACAAGCATTAAACAACCGAAGATCATGCCCCTCTTGCCAGTCATGCGCGGCGCACTCAGAAGTGATCGTCCACGGCGAGGACGACCGCCCGCAGATGATGGCGCGTCCGTTTTTCATCACGAAAAGCACGCAACTCGTCAAGCAGATCCGACAGCGACTCTTCCTCCACAAGCGCCTGGATAACAGCAACATTGCCGGGGTACACCTGTGTCCCGAAGTGCTTGCCGTCACAGTCCTTGCCCTCGATCATTGGATACCGCACGAAATCAGTAACCCCGTGTTTATCCAACATTCTTTCCATGGGATCGCTGTACTCGAAATGAAAGGTCAGATGCAAGAACTTCATTTGGAACGATTCCTCCTGCGATATGCAAGTTGTCGGAACGGGCGCTCGGCTGGAACGGGGGCCGCCGCCGATGCTTTTGCATGCTCCTGTTCAGCGACTCGTACAACACTCAGCATGAGCCCCATGGATAGCAATGTGGAAACAATGCTCGATCCGCCGTAGCTTACCAAGGGCGCGGTGACTCCGGTGGTAGGGCAGAATCCGCTGACAACACTTATGTTTATCAAGGCGTGCAATCCGAAGGACAAAGCCACACCACAGCATATCAGTGCTCCTTCCCGGTCCACGGCCAAAACGGCCATCCACAGCCCGGCTGCTACCACGCCCAGGTAAAGGACGACCAATCCCGCCACGCCGACGAACCCCAATTCTTCGCCAATGATTGCCACGATAAAATCGGTGTGCGCCTCAGGCAGGTAATAGCGTTTCATGCGGCTCTGCGTAAAGCCCAGGCCAGTCCATCCGCCCGATCCGAGTGCCAGTTGCGAGTGCCATAATTGATACCCATCGGTCTGTTGTACTGACTCAGGGTTGCGATAGGACGTGATCCTGCTGATGCGTTCCTCACTGGATGCTATGGCGCCGATTGCCAGGGACAGGCCCAGGATGGTTATCAACACTAGATAACGCAAGCGTACCCCGCCGATAAAGGCCAGTGCGCCCACTGTACATCCCGCGATTGCCGTTGTACTGAGGTCACCACCCAAAAGGATCAGGGCGACAACCAGACCGACGGCGCCGAGCGGTTTCAGGAATCCACGATAGAACTCCCTGGTATGGCGCGCATGGCGCGGCAGATAATTGGCCAGCAATAAAACGATTGCCAGCTTGGCAAACTCCGATGGTTGAAGCGAAAACTTCCAGATTCGCAGCCACCGCGAACTCCCCTTGGTCAATCCAGCTATAAACGGCATATGATCCGTAATACTTTTCGGTACAAACGAAAGACGATACAGTATGTTGGCCAGGGCCAGATAGCCCAGCAGCAGCGCAAACATTCCAAGCAGCCACCAGCTGTACTTGCCAAGCACTCGGTAGTCCAGACGCCAGGCAATCACAAGGGCCCCCACGGCGCCCGCGCCAATCCACAGGAGCTGGCGTTTCAGAAGCGATTCCCCCCATGCCGTGTAACTGGTCGAATACAACATGCTGACACCGATGACCAGCAGAAGCACGACACACACGGTTAACAATGTTCTGGCGGATCTATGCACGTGCCGTCCTCCGTCGAAACAGGCGTCTAATGAATTCGTGGTTATTCACTTGAAAATGTACCGTGACGTTTTACACTAAAGCGCGTTACCCCGTGGTGTAACGGCAGCACTACAGGTTCTGGCCCTGTCAGTCCTGGTTCGAATCCAGGCGGGGTAGCCACTCATTCACTTTCGTTGTCGACGATATGGTCCCTTCCTTAATCTCGCGTTACGTCCATCATTGCCAGCTCTATCTGCCGGCGGATTGTTTCGCGAGCATCCGCGTCCAGACGGTCGTGAATCCAGATTGGCTCTCCTATGAGAAATTGTACCTTGGCGAAGGGCTTGGGAATCTGAGTGCGATCCCAGCCGTTCAATTCCCAGCGAGACGACGTGTTGAACGATAGCGGTACGATGGGACAATGCGCCATCTCCGCGAGAAAGATGGCACCTATCTGTAAATGGTAACGCGGCCCACGGGGGCCGTCAGGCGTGATGGCCACGGAAACACCCTCGTTAAGCTTGCGTTTCAATCGCGCCAGCGCCTGGTGCCCGCCTTTGCTGGTGGAACCGCGCACCACCTGCATTCCGAAGCAGCGCATCAAATCGGCGGCATGCTGCCCATCCCGTGATCTGCTGGCAAGCGCGGCTGTCTTTTGTCGAATCCGCCGCGGGAAAAACAGCGGCATAAAAATCAGGCGATTATGCCAGGCCGAAAAGATAACGGGTCCCGCCAGCTCCGGCGTTCCTACCCCGGCTCGGTCAACCACCGTTACACGATACGTGCGATGCAGCAATTTGACAAGCGTGGCGACGGTCCACATCGCCAGCCCGGGAACTCGCTGTACTTTCTTGATTGGCGTTGTCATGCAAACATTGTTTCTCCGGGAGTACGACGATAAGACTGAAAACCTGCCCGGGTACGTCAGAGCCCGTCGACCTGCACGAGGAAGCGCTGCACGATTTCGTCAAGGATGTCCGGCGGCATCTCGGCGGGCCCCCGTTCATCGCCATACCCGTTGGACACTCCTTGCGGTCTGTCATAGGTCTCGACGGCAAGCCTGTTATAATCGCGGTTTCCGATGGGATACCAGTTACAGCTTATCATGGCGTTCCTGAAATTCGGCAGACGGCCGAAGTCCCACGCACCGGGTTCGCAAGCGCTGTCTTGGTAGGTGCCGTGCGAGACCAGGGCAAAGGGAACGTGGCGGTTCCGGTCCCGGATGTTATCGGAGGTCAGAAAGGCCAGGTCGGGCCAGGTCAGCCAGGCCTTCTGGACTTCCTGCGTCAATGAAGCGACCAGGGACATCATGGCGCTGTCGACCCCCGTCATGACCGAGCCCAGTTTGCGTTGCCCCTCCGGGCCGACCGGATTTTCCGTGAAGGTCTCGTCCCATACCAGCGCGTCGAGATCCCGCCCGTACTCGGCAATCAAGCTTCGCGCATAGTCGAGAAACCACTGCCTCACTTCCGGGTTGGCCGGGTCGAGCCGGTAGTTCTTGAGCCCGGTCGAATCGGGTCGCTTCTGCCAGTAGTACCAGTGCGCTGGCTGCCCGCTTGGCGCGCGCCACGTCCAGGCGGGATTGAAATCGGGACTGGCATCGTCGTACGCGAGGGAGTCGGCAAAATAGAGCGCGCACCGGAACCCAAACGACTTAACCAGGCGAATACGACGACGCAACTCGACCTTGCTCATCGGCAGTGGACGGGCTTGATTGTCGTATGATGTCCACTGATCGTCGAGCCGACGTGCCTTCGAATCAAAGGT
>JAIPIM010000291.1 GCA_021734725.1 Minisyncoccota bacterium
GTCCTGCTGTGTCGCGCTATTTTACCGCCACCCACAGTGCGCGCCAGGGAAGTCGTTGCGGGGACGGTTGTGCCAGTTTCACCACGAGCGTCTGCAATTCGTCGGTGCGCAGAATGTCAGTTGGGATTGGCATGCGCACTGTAGCGGGAACATTGCCAAATGTGGGGTTGATGGTTCCGAGCAGATTGCCGTTGAGATACACGTCAGCAGTTGTGACGACCGCCCATGCCACAAGGTAGTACGTGCGCTTCCCCCCTGGATCGACATCGATCGTAATCGAACGTGCAAAACAATCCGTCAGTTCACCCTTTCCATCACCCTCACTGTTCTTGTCCGTTCCTTTGGGGGGGGCAGTTACTCCCCGTGTTAGAGGTACTTCGGGCCATGATTCAAGGGCTTCGTGTGAGGGGTTAAGGATATCTTCTTCAGGCATGTCATCACTGCGTTTCCCAGGGGCATAGCGCCAGGTGCCGGAAAGAGCCGTCAGCGGGGTGAGATTCGCGCAGGCATCGGCCAGTTCATAACCCGTGATGTCACCGGCACGCAGTTCTTCGGCTATCACCATGGGCAGTGAGGTCGTCAACTGCTGTCGGAATGTGTGCCGGAAAGCATGCAGATGCCGTGCCCTCAGAATACCGGCTGTGAGTTGCCTGTGTTTGGTGCGCGCGTCATCAAGCGACCTAATTGTCTGGTACGTCAGCGCAGCGTGTTCATGGGCCAGCATTAGACGCTCGAGGGCCGTGCTTTGCTCTCTGGTGAGTGAAGCGGTCAATGCATGCTGCAGAATAGCTCCGCTCTCCTCGAATACGTCTGCTGAATACCATTGGTGACAGCCTTCAAGGAACGCGCGAGAACGGTCCTTCGGTTCGTTTTGGAGCTTGTCCGACAGGGGAGAGGCAATGGTTGTGCGGTAAAAGTCGCGCCAATACCGATGGTATTTGCGGACCTGCTCGGCGGCTGTCCCGAATTGTTCGAAGTACGTCCGCGCAATGTCTGCAAAGTTGGCGTGAGGATCGGCGAGCAATCGCACAAGGGCAAAATCTCGCAGCATGGCCAACCCGCCCCCGGGGATCCCCGTGACGTGGATGCCGGCATCGGGGTGGTCCAATATGTCCCGGGTCTTGCGGAAGAGAAGATGTTCGTTGTTGCTCGGCAGGGCACTGACAAGTGCAGATAAGGTTGGTGCATCGGTGACTGGTTTCGTGGGAGATGCTATGCGATTTCGGCGTAACCACATTCGGTGCATGCGTTCGGCATCCGTGAGGGTCTCCGCTTTCATGCCGGTTTGATCCGTCACTCTTGCGAGCAGTGTTTTCCGAACCGCAATCTCACGGCTCTCCGCACCAATGTGCCGTTGTGACAAGCAAGCTTGAACCGTCGTCGTTTTCGATTGCAGGAAAAGCAGGGAATTGTGTTCAGGGATATAGATGCCCTCATTGCCGGGAAACATCCATCGGATACCGCATTCGTCGTGTAAGAAAGCGTAGACCGCGGCCAGCAAGCCATCACCTTCCTCCGCCGATGGTGCATGATCGTTTTCCGTTGGCTCAACGGCTTTTGTGGTGGCAAAGAAGTAGGTTGCCTGGGGGGTGACAAGGTAAGATCCCGCGGTGGCATGCCGGCTGCTTTTCCAGCCCGAAGGCTTGGTGCCGACACGGAAAACATAGGGGGGGGCAAGGTTTGCCGAGTGTTTTTGCGGAGCGATGGTTTCATGGATGGGCACGGTCGTTGCGCCAAGCTTCCCCAAGTGCATCGCCAATTCATTGGCAGCCATCATGGTGTCTTGCGACGCCCCTTTCGGGACTGTGATTTCGGCGTTGCTGAGGTCGACTTGGATACTGACCCGCGGCCGATATGTGGCACATGAAGCCGTGATCAGGCTGACCACCCCCAGCGTCAGGACGATCTTTATGTGGCTCGTGCGACTGGGTTTGTCATGATCGTCAGGCGGGTTCCCGGAATGCGTGGGGTCCTTCCCCAGAGCAAGCTCACGGAACCGATTCATTCGATAAGACACAGCCAGGATCAGCAGGAAAAGAACGATGACCAATGGTAGAAACTGTCCTACGGAGGCAAGCCAGTCGACAACCATCCCCATGAGGAACGTCCAGGAAACGAGCGCGAGAAGCGTTCCGAAAAGAACAACCGTGACCGTAACCCAGGGTTGCATGCCGATAAGGTATCCGAGTACGGAGCCCACTACGGGACCGGTCATGAAGAAGGGGAACCAGACAAAAAGGATGAGCCCCGGAATGCCCCAGCGCAACAGGCGCCAGCGCTGTCGCTTTGCTGACGCATGGATGTGGTTCATCGTGTCGGTGAACAATTGGAAACGTGACGTGATGAGCTTCTTGAAAGACAAGCTGAATAACGAGAAAAAGATGCAGACGACACCGGTTTCAATGAGCGTACCCAGGAGAATCACGGTTGCCCGGTGCATGTCGTAGTTCAGGCCAAGCGCTATGCCGGCCGCGCGCCCTCCGGACAGGTGGGATCCAATGATGGTCAACAGTTGACCGGCTTTCCCTGGATCGCGATACGTCAGCACCAGAACCCACAGGGCCAACGTCAAGGCACAGACCACGCCGGCAAGGAAAATTACAGCTTCCTGACTCTTTCGGATCGCGCTCCAGCGCGTGCGGGTATCCGGAATCCCATCCTCCTCCAGGGAAGCTGTGCTATTATCTTGCTCGTGGGTACTCATTTCACCGTCAGTTTTTCAGGTAATGCCTGAAAGGCTTCTGTCTCCGCGTTTCCCATAAGGGTTAGGGTATACGTGCCGGGATCCTGCGCGGGCATGTCCAGCGTCCACTGCATGTCTCCGCCGCGGCTCAGCGGGTACGCTCCTTTTTCGGTGACAATGGTCAGGTTTTCACGCAAGTAGTCCCCTTTGAAGGTAATCTGCGCCGGTTTCCCGGCCTCAATGGTTTTGGGTTGCCAATGCACGCCGTGTGCCAGTGGCCGCCGTATCCAGATATCATGCGCGTTGCTGCGAGTAATGGGTGTTCGGACATCCATTGACGAGGGCAGCTTCTGGCTTTTCGTCCACTCCACCCAAACGGTGTGTTTTCCGGGGCTGACCAGCGGACTTTTGACCGGAAGCGTTCCGAAGGTTGTGGCCGGGCGCCAGTTACAGACCGGGCGGCCGTCGATAATCAGGACGGGATAGTTGGCAATCGCTTGTTTGCTGGGTGCCAGAATGACTGCGAGTTCCTGGCCAGGGTCCAGGACGGTTTCTTGTATTTCTATCCGGCTGGCGCGCTGGCCCTGCGCCGGGATGATCTCAAACGCGTAGTCGGCAATCGAGTGGACTCCGCGCGGGGTGCAGGCTATTGCTGTCAGCGTATGATAGCCGGGCACGAGTTGGTCGGTCGGGATACGAAGAGTGGTCGTCATTCCAACGGCCGGCACAAACGGGGACAGCACACCTTCACCGATAACCGTTAGCGGCACGAGTTTCCATGGGACCGTACCGTTTTTCAGTGAGCCCGCGAAACCCGAGTCAGGTTGCTTTTCGACAGTCACTTGCACGTCAACAGTGGCTTCGGAAGAGGGCTTGCGCGGTACGATGCGCAACATGCGATGAGGATCCGTCTCGCCGGTTTTCACCAGCTGAATCCCCCAGTCACCATTCTCCTGAAACAAATCAAGCGACGAAAGGTATGCGGCTGCACGCTTTACAAAATCGTCAATCGTTTCGCCGCGTACGGCCCGCACAATTTTCTGGTGGTCAGCGACTTGCACGGTCAATTGGTCGCCGGGCTGCGGTGGTGTTGTCCCGAGGTCGAGGGTGGCGCAGGTTGCCGTTACAGGCAACAGATACAGCGGCATGGACCTTTCGTACGTTTGCTCTCCCGTATCGAGGAGCAGCGTGGCGCGTGCCGGTTTGGGTTCTTTTGTCTGGGGCATCCATCGGATCAACAGGCGATTCCGGCGACGACCGGCGAGCTGTATTTCCACACCGTTTTCTGTTTTGGCGGTGGTGAACGGAAGCAGAACTCGCCGTACATCCTGGGGTTCGTCAAGTGTATACGACTGTGCGAATAATGTTTCGTCGCCGCTGGTTACGGTTAGAGAACAGCGCGTTCCTTTCCTGAGCTGTGCGATAGAAGCCAGGATACAGTGTTGGTTGTCGAGCCACAATTCAGCCCATCCAATACCTTCACCAGGGACCCCTTCTTTAATGGAGAGCGGCACCACCAAGGGCTCCGATTGGCTTACGGGGTTCTCCGGTCCCGTCATCTGGAGAGCGCAAGGCTTACCGAATGGCGCGGTAAGGGGATCGCCGACGATGACCCCCAGGCTGATGTCCTGCGTCGTCTGGTAGTAGCTTTCAGCCAGCGTGAAGCCGGAAGCATAGCGGGCGGCGATCGTATAGTTGGCCCAGCGCCCCGGGTAGTTGGTGGGTTCGGCAACCGTTCCGTACGCTCCGCACGCGCCATGCCGGATAAACGAGAGGATGGACATCTGACGGTTGTTCTCCAGGAGGTACCCCCCAAAGGACGTCATGTTGTCCACGATACTTCCCGGCAGATAACGGTTGCTTCCGAGTTTGAGGCTGACATGCCCGGTGAACTGTGCCAGCACATCGTTACGGTTGTCCAGGTCGTGCGACGGTACGTGAACGGCATTGAATCCCAAGCGCTGCATCTGCATGAGGGCCGGCTCAATCTGCCGGTTGCGACTGCCCCGGGGACCGCGCCCGTCACAGAAATAGAAAGTCCCCGCGCTCCGTGGATCCTCGTACCGAACCTGCGACTGCTCAATCAGTTTGAGTGCTTCGTCAAAGGTATAGGCGCTCACCATGGTGGTGAGCCAAAGGCGGGCGCCATAGTAAGGTAGGGCCCCCTCAAAATAATCCTCGCGCCCGAAATATCCGTTTACCGGACGCATGTTCTGCAGTCCGCCAACGGTCAATGCGGACGTCGTGGACCGTCCGCCCACGCGATAAGGTACGCCCCGCATCAGCACAATGAAATCAATTGCCGCGCCGAGTTGCTCGATTCGTGTCCGCACCGGTGTGAGAAGGTTGTCGTGAAAGTCCTTGGGGCCGATGTTTATTGGGTTTTCGAAGGGCAGTCGCAGGATATTCGCGGCGGGCAGCAGGCGGGTGCGCTGGTATACAGTGGCCAACTCCAGAGACATTGGGCTTTGGCTGTTGGCCACCACCAAGACACGCCCGAAGCGACGTGCCGGCGT
>JAIPIM010000292.1 GCA_021734725.1 Minisyncoccota bacterium
ATTGCGGAACATAATCTCGATCCTAAACGCTACATATGGAAAGCCGATGGCCAGGAAATCCTCGCCAAGATAAGCCGGGCGCGGGAAAAACTGGCTGCACAGTGACTTTTACAACCCTATTTGCAATACAGGACACTAGATGCCATCGTGATGTCTTACCTGAAAGAGGCGTGGGACCTCGCCGTGGCGAACATCGGGCAGGCAGTCATCTCTGATGGATGCTGGCCGATGCTTCCGACCTTTGTTCAGCACTACATCGGTAAGTCTGCGCGAAGCGCATTTCAGCCCAGTGATTTCACCGACAATGAAATTGGCAGGGGGATAGGTCTCGCCTTGGATGCGGCGGGGATGTCTGTGACGGAGGCGCTGATGCGCAAGTGCTGCGAGAAGGGGTGCGACAACGGAGGCGTGCCGCACGACGCGCTTGACGGATTTGGCAGTGGTGGCCGTGAGTTCGGCTCCTACACGCTCAAACCCGCCATCTATGACGTACTCGTCGCCGACGTAGCTGTTTACGAGAGCACGTGCTGTGACTTCTAACACTCCGTCATCTGCAACCGCGAACGTGTGGCTAGAGCTATGTGGGTCACTCTTGTGGCGTTGTCCCGTCGCTCTCACCGGACGGCGTCTCAGCACAGCAGTGGCCTTGTTGTTGTTAATTGCTTCAAGACTAGCCGCGGACCAGAGTGTCCTGCCCGAAACCGTCCTCATTACCGGGGGAACCTTCACTCTTGGAACGCCTATCGAGGACAAACGAGATAAGGCGTACCATGCCGATGAGGCCCCACGGGAGGTCTACGTCAAGACATTCAGGATTGGCAAGTATCCCGTCACGGCGATGCAGTTCTGCACGTTCCTCAATTCCTCTGACGCTCTCCGTCACAATTCTTCGCTACTGCACTTCTCTGGCAAGAGTGGACCCGACGAGAATCTACTAGAGAAGGACGGACGCTTCCGTCCGGTGGCGGGCCGTGAGGGCGTTCCCATGAACGCTGCTACTTGGAAGGGAGCCGTTCTGTTCTGCCGATGGCTATCCAAGGAAACAGGCAAGACGTACAGGCTTCCATCTGAGGCTGAGTGGGAACTGGCCGCACGAGGAATTGAAGGTCGGCCATGGCCTTGGGGTAGCGATAATCCAACACAAGAACATGGGGGTCGTTATGCGTCCTATGGGACCCGACGCGGCAACTTGAATCGTCCTGTAGGGAGTTTTCCCGCCAATGCGACCCCGGACGGCGTCTACGATATGATGGCGTATATCAACGGGGAATGGTGCGCGGGAAAAGGAGCCAAGAACGCAGCAGAAGCTGACGCCGTGAGCACCAACTTGAGCAACGACGAGTTGACGCTGCGCCGTCCTATTCGAGGAATGTGGACGCGACCGAACTCAAGACCAGACACGCCGAAGTGGTTGCAGCCGATTCTGTGGGAATCGCCAACAGGAACACATCTCGGACGCACATGGACGCGCAGCACGGCAAGACCCGTCAACGTCATCGGCTACTGTTTCGGGTTCCGAGTTGTTGAGGTACTCGACTCAGAGCAGTCTCCATTCCCTGACGCCCCCGCGCCGCCCGCTGACCGCCAGCAATAATCCGTATTTCCAGCAACCCACGGCAGTACTCACCTGTGACGAACAGACACAGGGAGCACGTTGCCAATGCCGAAGACGACCGGAACGGTCCAGAATCCAGCCCCGGTCCCGCAATGAAGGGGTATGAACAACAATGATGTCCCATCACGCCGTTCCCGCTGGCTGAAGCTCGCCAAGAGCCTGACGCTACTGACCATCAAACGCAATTCCCTCATCCGACAGGCGTGCCCCGATGGGTTCCTCGAGGGGGATGACCACCGCAAGAACAAGGAAGCCATCGACAAGACCACGAAGGCTATCCATCAGACACTGACCGCGATGGCCAATGTAGAAGAAGGTGACTCGAACATCGGGGCTTATGCCGTTCTGGATACGCCAGTCCCACTTCCCATCCATCACGCCTTGGTCTTGTTGGCCACATCCCGTCTTTCCGGTGACACAGACCGGGAATTCCGTGATGTCTCTGACTTCATGGATGCGGTCTCGGCAAGAAATCCGGACACGGCCATCGAGGTTCGTTCCGCTTTTCGTCACGATGGCCAACTCGGACCTTTGGTGAATATGCGGATTCGGGACGAATTGTTACCGATCAAATTGACGCCGTACGCCGTTGCCGAATTAAACCTGTGTAATTCGGTCTGTTTTTCCGCACTGCCATCGTAAAGTGAACCCATTGCCGTCATACGTTTTGACGTTGCGATGGCGTTGGCCAACCAGCCCCTTGCTCAAGCCCGCAAAGTCATACGACCGCAGCCGCCGGCATCCTGGACTTCCCATCACTTCTTTCCCGCGGCAATCTGCCCCCGAAAGGAGGGCGGAACCATGAGCGGGCGATCAGGGACGGTCCTAAAGATAATAGTTTACTAGGCATGGCCTTTGCGCTAGCGTTCGCGTGTGCCAAGAATGCCAAGAGTGGAGTATGCAGGAGCCGTTTACCATGTGACGGTGAGGATGGCCGGGCATGCCTGGGAGACCGGGCGCACGCTGGATCCATCCGCATGCTTGTTTCGTGACGATGGAGAGCGGTAACGCTTCGTTGAGCAACTGGGAGAGCGTGTAGAAGTCTATGGGATACGGCTATATGCCTGGTGCCTGATGCTGACACATTTTCATCTTTATCTTGAGACCCCCCGTGCCAACCTGGGTCGATTCACGAAAGGGGTCACCAAATAATCTACTAATATATGTTGCCCCGACGGTGTCGTGCTTGTAGTGTTGGGTATGCCAAGACCTTTGCGGATAGCATACGGTGGTGCGCGCTACCATGTGATGGGGCGGGGGAATCGCGGAGCGAACGTCTTCAAAACCGACGCGGACTGTGAGTTGTTCTTAGAAACGCTGGCCGAAGCGGTAGAGAGAACGTCGGAGCAGCGAGGCTGCCGCCGAACAAGGATTACGAGAAGCCCTGCGGATCGTCGGGTTGGATAAAGCGGATCTTGACGCGCTGAAAAAGGGCGACGCAAGACAACTGCTGGTGGGCGGCTGGCTTCACGCTCACTATCCGCTCACGCGCAAATGGATCGCTAGTCGCTTGGCGCTGGGCCATCCAAGCCGGGTAGGTGTGGCCATAGCTGCCTACCGCTCTCCTCGGAAGGAGGATGGGGACAGAAAAGTCGAACTGAAGAAAAGTGTCAGATTATTGGGCTGATCCCTTTTCTCCGTTATTGACGATCTCGGTAAGGAAGGAGTCGTGCTGTACCAACCGCGTCGTAATTTCGTCGCGGGACCGCACGATCAGATCAAGACCGAATCGTGGCTTCAACCGACGAATGATCGCCGCCGCAGTCCTGCAGCCGCTGCCCAGATGGTCCATTTCCACCAGCAGGTCAACATCAGAATGCGTCCGGGCGTCACCCGAGGCGTAGGATCCGAACAGAATAATCCTGCGTGGCTCGAACTCCCTTCTGAGATCTCCGCAAAAACGCTCTATGTCTCGCATTGCGACCATGGGCACATCATATTCCTACATTGGCTTCCCGTTCAAGTCCGATCAAAGGCGATGTGCGCCATCTTTGAGCCAAGAGAAAGTACTACGCCGCCCTGCTACAGGTAGCCGTTTTCGCTGTACCACGCGAAGGTGCGTTTGAGGCCCTCGTTGAAGTCGATGGCGGGCGCGTATCCAAGTTCTTTTTTAGCTTTGTCTATTTTGAAAGCGCGGTTCTGGCGGAACCAGTCGACGCGGCGGCGGAACAGTGGCGGATCCCATGGCAGCGGCTTGTAGATGATTTCCACGCAGGCTGCGAGTGCATACATCGGCCAGAAGGGCAGGTGCAGAATTTTGAGGTCCACCCCCATGACGGTTGCGATCCTCTGTACGATTTCCTTTATGGGGAAGTACTCCTCGTCCGCGATAATGTAACTCCGTCCCTTGGACTCCGGTTTCGATTCAGCCAGTTCGAAGGCGTCGACGAAGTTCTCCACATAGACGGGGTGATACAGTGCGGCACCTCTTCCAAAGAACGGGAAGAAGCCCTGCTTCACCTGCCGGAACAACATGAGGAACCGTGCCGGATCGCCGGGGCCGTACAGCGCTGTCGGGCGCAGAATGGTGATATCCATGCCTTCGGCAATGAACTCTTGTGCGACCTTTTCACCCTCGTACTTGGTGTACTGGTAGTAGTCCTCAGGTTCGATGGGTGTGTCTTCATTCCCGGGCGGGTTGTCAACATTACCGTGTACGCCCTGCGTGCTGCAGTAGACAACTTTCCGGACACCCTCCTCGCGGGCGATCTCAAGAAGGCTTCGCATGGCCGTCACGTTCGTGTCCCAGTAGACGCTTTTGGGGAGATTGATTCGGCGGAAGGCGGCCGCCAGGTGGTGGATGACCTCGACTCCGGAAATGGCTTTGCGGAGGACCTCCTTGTCGGTGACGCTGCCGATCTGCAGCTCGGCCCCGAGCTTTTCGAGGTCGCCGTACATGATGCCCTTCTGGTTGTCCAGAACGCGCACCTCGTGTCCCCTGTCCAGCAGGCGTTTGACAAGATGACTGCCCGTGAAACCTGTTCCACCTGTAACCAAGACCTTCATGATACCTCCTCCTGCAAAACAGCGATCAGCCCTGCTTGTTCACGCCCGGCGCCATCTTGACGATAACGGGGGATCCCCGGCGCTCGGGCAACGGATGAGCTCGTGGGATACTCTCGAGGGCGGCCGACACTCTGCGGGATTTGATAGCCCGATGCAAGACCATTGGCAGGAAGAACTGGGCTTTGCGGCTGCGTTGCGTGAACCCGTTTTCGTGAAACGCTTCCCCGACTTCATTGTGTCGGAACAGGCGCCAGGTGCGGGTGTTCTTTTCAAAGCTCTTCTTGGCTTTGAACAGCATGGGAGCGATGACGTTCAGGCTCTGCGAGGTCGGGTAATCCACGATTACGGCCTGACGTGCGACGCGGCACAGTTCCTTCACAAGAACCGGCCATTGCTCGCAGTGTGTCAGCAAGCGGAAGGAGATGACCACGTCGAAGGAGTTATCGGCAAACGGAAGTGCGATCACATTCCCAACCTGGAACGTGCACTGCCCGTCATCCACTACCTTCGCTATCCGATGCCTGCAGGATTCGTCACTGCCGAGGACTGTGACGATGAAGCCATCGC
>JAIPIM010000004.1 GCA_021734725.1 Minisyncoccota bacterium
AAAAACGTTATCGCGAAAACAGACTATCATCTCCACATTTTCGGTATCAATTCATCCGCGCGGAGTTTCCTCATGACGGATGGCGATCAAAGGTGGGCCGACCTGCTCGATCCCTCGCGCCTCGAAGGCGTCATCGTTATCCCGCGTGAAGCCGACCCGGCTCAAGTCGAATACCTGGCCAGTCTTCTGCCGGTGGTCTGGATGGACCTTCCGGCAGTCCACGGCGAGTTGGCGGGTGTACGCCTCGATTACCTCGGAGCCGGTTTCTCGGCAGGCAAACACCTGCTTGACTTGGGCCATCGGACTATCGCGCTGGCAACACTGAAAACAGGGGACCCTGCCTGGCTCGACCGAGATAGTGGTATCCGCCTGGCTATTCGCGGTGCTGGAAAAGAAAAAACATGTACGTATAAACGCTACAATGCGAAAAGCTTTTGTGAAGCGGAAGGGTATCGCCTCGGCAATGAGTACTTGAACGATGCGTCACGGCCCACGGCGGTGATCTGTTCATCGGACGAGTTGGCAGTGGGATTCTATCGTGCCGTTTGCAAGGCCGGACTGACTGTTCCCAAAGATGTTTCCCTCATCGGGTGGAACGATACCCTCACTACCGATGATATCCCAATCCCCCTCACCTCCGTTCACATGCATTACGAAGCGGCGGGCGTACGCTGCGCGGAAAAACTGCTGGAACTGTTACGCCATCCGCAAACCACGGATGACGTGGAGGAAATACCGGCGGATCTAATTGTGCGCGAGTCGACCGCCGCGCCAACTGGTTAAAGCCTCCCTGGGAAGGGGCGGGTTAGTCCGGATGATATAAATAGCGGAGAAGCAGATAGGAAAACAAAAAAAGGAGACGAGTCATGAAGCAGGCATTAGTATCTTGGGTTGCGGTGGCATTGACGGGATGGTTCGCCCTCGCGGGTGAGGCTGCGGTCATCAACGTAGATTTCAATGCGGAGTATGAAGGAAGCGAAACCACAACGTACAGCGGACAGGGAGCTTTTTCCGATCCGGGAAACAATTACTGGAATGGCGTAGACGTGAGCGTGGGAACAGAGGTCGTGGTCGCAAATCCTCTTTATTCCGACGGTGTAACCAGTTCCGACATCAACATAACGGTACCCGCCATAGGTGACTTTTTCTCGTGGGCCGGTGCCTTTTCGCCAAACGCGCTTATGGATGACTGGGGCAAAACATCGTTTCTGTATAATTCCGAAACAATGACAATAGACAACCTGGAGCTGAATCAACGGTATGCCCTTTACCTGTATGGCGCGGTCTTCAATACGGAGGGAAGTAAGTTTACCATTAACGGGGTATCGCAACTGTGCGCGGCGTTGACGGCGGGCGAAACGGACATCACGCAACCAGGTGCCGAAGGCAATGCGTACGTGGTCTTTTGGCCGGTCTATCCGGATGCAACAGGACAGATTGCCGTCACCTGGGGACGAAACAATGAAAGTGTGTTTTTTGCCGCGCCCTTCAACGGATTCCAGATCGCGGAAGTACCCGAACCGTCCGTGGGCATTCTAGCAGGATTATTCGCGCTTGCCTGGATATGGCGACGAAAACCAAACGGCGCAACCGCGGGAACTGCCTGATCCGCTCTGCTCCTCAACCATTTAAACCGAGTTTTCGAATGTGAAAGCAAAACCCCGTACAACAATGTGCTTCACGCTGATCGAGCTGCTTGTGGTGGTCGCGATCATCGCAATCCTGGTGTCCATTCTCGTGCCCGCACTGAGCCGGGCGCGCGAGCGGGCAAAAACGATCTTGTGCATCAGCAACCTTCGACAGACAGGTGTCGGCCTGCTGATGTACGCCGACGATTACGGTGGTTATTTTCCGCCATCCGGACCGGATACAGGTATTTGGAACCTTGGCGCCTACAAGCTCGTTCCGGAGTATTTCAGCGCGGACTATAAAATTGCCGCGCATGTTTCCACAAAAATACCTAAAATCTGGGATTGTCCGAGCAACCCGCGCAGGTCGTACGGCGGCCACTATTGGTACGGCCCGGATTATTCCATGAACTATTATATGTTCGGGAACGTCGCCGGGGCCGTCACGAAACTCGATGGCGCCAAAATCGCCGTGGCCGATGCCGATCCGCTCGACTGGTATTTCTCTCCATGGCTGATCAGTCCGCCAGACACCCTGCACCGACTGGTGCCCTGCCATAATACCGGCGTGAACTTCCTGTGGACCGACGGCCACGCGGATTACCGGAAAACCGACCAGATCCCCCCGAACGGGGAGGATTATTATTGAATTCTCAGATGGCGATCCGCGCATCTCATCGCCGGTCTTTATCTCCACAATGACGGGCAAACCGCCAAAAGTCTGATCCTCCCCATAATTATCGCACAAGATTTTCTGGCGTCAGCTTCCCAAAGTAGTTTCTTTCTGATTCAATATCCCCTTAGGGCTTACCAAATCCCACTATCACCCCATGGGATACTGGAATATTGGAATCTTGGAATGTTGGGCTGCAAGAGCTTACGACCAGCCCATCGTTGCAGAAAAGTGCACACTGCGGGTGCCGTAAAAGTGCCCCAATTACCCTTCGAAACGCGTCGATTTGTGCTCAACCCATCATTCCACCATTCCATCATTCCAAGATCCTGTGGGACCACTGTGACCAAATCCGTAACCTTTGGGTTTTGGTTTCGTCCCTCCCCGCACATACCGAAAACCCCGGAAAAATCATCGCCCCTTCTTGACGGATCCATTTTAGTGCATTATAGGTACCATATTGGTTCGCTTTAAAACCAAGCGTTCGATCAGGGAAAGGTCGTTAAACACGACGAATACACACAACATTTGACTGCAGAGATCATTATGACCGCCAAAAAGACCAGCCGTAACCAACCCCTTCGTTCCAGCACAATCTCTCCTCTCGTCGAACAAGTCATTGGCGCGATTCGAAAAGACTACATCGAGACTGGTACCCTCTCGGCACTCCCGTCCGAAAGGCAGGTATCCACTGAACAGGGGGTCAGCAGAAGAACCGTCCGTAAAGCCTTGGACGTCATCGAGGAACGTGGGTGGGTCCACAAAGATCCCGGGGGTAAAACACGGTACATACACAGGGAAAACGACACGCGGGACGCTCCGGCTTTTTTATCACCCATCCAGATGCCCCACGCTTTCGCGGACATGACATCTACTGAAAAAGTGCCCATCCGGCTGATATCCAACGATGTTTCCAGGAGCGTAAAGGTCGACAGCGTCTGGAATACGTGGGCGGAGTGGATAAAACGAATCGAGAACAACAATTCCATGCTGACGATTGATTTGTCACCGTGGCCCATAACGGGATCTATTCCACACGGTCAATTCCCTCCTTTCGATATTCTTCAGGCATCCTCGCACAACCATTCTCTTTATCGTCCTCAAGGCGGCCTTTTGTCGATCGATTCGTTCATCGAAGATGAAGGCATAGACAACGTTGACTTCATCCATCCCCTGCTATGGAAGGACGCCAAACGCGACGGACGTATCTTGGGGCTGCCGTTTGGAGCTACGGTTCCATGCCTGGCCGTAAGCAAAGACCTGTGGCGCAAGGTCTCGAACAGGACCGACTTCCTGTCGTGGACCTGGGATGAATGCCTTGACGTTCTCGAAAACATCCATTGCATCACCCAAAAGCCCCCCCTTACCATGACCAATGTGTCCATACTGCTTAACTCCCTCGGGTTCGACGTCTACAGCCCCAGCGACAAACTCGATTCGGCCAAGACAGCAGAGATTCTTACGCGTCTGTGCCGACTGACGGACATCAGTGACGTACGCTACATTTGCGAGCCCGTCGCCGTGGGCAAAGTGCCCGCAAGTACCATTTTGTCATGCTCGATCCCCAATTTGATGGAGATCAATTCCGAATCCCTGAGCTTCGTACCCCATCCGTGCGAACGGGAAGGATGGTTTCACCGTTATGTGTCTCTCCTCTTTTTGTCCAATACATCGCCGTGCATCGATTATTGCTGGGAGATTTCACGCATGCTCTGCGGCCTTTCAATTCAGCGCGAGGTTGAAAAAAATGGCAACCTCATACCCGCCAACACTCAGGCATGGCCTGCTCCCAATACCGGCGACACCCCTCTGAATTCTCGCAGGTTCCTGCTGGACACGCTCCACAAAAGCCGGTCGCTTCATCTGAACGACTTTGAAATGCTTGAAGTCGAATCCAACATCCTGGGCCCTGAATATCGCGTATGGCTTCGAAAGGGTCGCGTTTCAACGACCGACCTCAAGCGATTGAACGAACGCCTGAGTATTTTCTACGCGTCGAAACGGAACAATCACCGCGAAGCAGCACCCGTGGCATTAAGAATATCTTGACTGGAAACGCTGAATGACGTGTTTGCGATATAGCATTTTCTCTTTCCTCTTCTTTGTCGAGGCTCTGCTTTCCGCTGAGGCTGACACGAGGCTTAACTGCCATCGGTCAAAAGGATTGTACAAGCAAGGCGCGAGACACTGTCTAACATTGCTCGAGCATACCACATCGAAGGATGATCGGATGAAACTTCTCATGGAACTGGCGGCTTGTTACCAGTTCGATACACGCGCGCACACCTATGAACAAGCCGTGCAAGTCTATGAACAATTCATCCAGAACTTTCCGGACAACCCACTGTGCGCCAAGGCCTATTTCAACATCGGCCGGTGCTACGACGCATTCACGCTCGAGAGAGAAAAGGACATTCAAAAGGCGAGGACCGCCTACAGGGCATGCTACGAGAGCTACCCCGACAGCCAGTGGGCCGATCAAGCGTATTTCTGGCATGCCAACAGTTACATCTACAAGCTCACACCGCGAACCGCGGAGACCGCCGCAAAAATGCTCGAAACCTTTCTCCAAAATTACCCGCGTTCATTGTTGACGGCCGTTGCCCATTCGCAACTGAGCGAACTCTATTGTGCGTGGCTGAATGATCACCGAGCTTCAATTCGACACTCGGAAGCCGCCCTGGACCACGGGATTCGGGACACCAACATCAGGCGGCTCCACCTTTACCGCCTCGGGTACCTCTACCAGTTTAAAATGAACGATGCCGCGAACGCTATACGATGGTACAAGAAGCTGATGGACGAATCCCCGATGCAGTCCGATCCGAACTACTTCGCAGCAAAGAAACGAGTCGAAGAATTAACCGCTTCGGAGAACAGTCGAACAGGCACCGCGGGATTGTGATGGCATGAAGCATAAAAGCACAATTGGGTTTTCTCTGCTGGCGGTCGGTTTCCTGTACTGTTTTTACCTGCATATCACTGCGCTAAACTCTCTTTCGGACAACGGTAAACCAACGGTTCTGATCGCCCATTGGCAGGGTGAACGAGGATGCAAAGAAGCGCTTCAAGCCGTCATTGACGAATACAACCAACTCCATCCGGAAACTCACGTCCGCCAGCAAATTATTGTCGGTGCGGGCTCGTCCTTCACACGCTGGTGCGTGACGCAGATCATCGGAGGCAACCCACCCGACATCATGCAGTACCATGCTGGGTTCCGCTCCTACTTGGGGAACTATTTCGTGGGACTCGGTGAGTACGCCGACCAACCAAACCCATATACCAAAGGCACGGAACACGAAAGTATTCCGTGGAAAGACACTTTCTACGGTGGGATGTCCGGTAATTGGGAACCGCAGTTGATGGACTATTACAGCATCCCCAACACGATGTACACCAAACGATTCTACTACAATAAAAACATTTTCAGAAAAGCAACCGGCTCCGACAAGCCACCGGAAACCATGGAGGAATTCATCGACATCTGCCAACAGATTGAAACCCTCGGCATCATTCCGGTAATTGTCGAAAACGCCACCGGCGTGCTGGGCGTTCAGTTTATGACAACCATCCTGAGCCAAATCGGGTGGTCGTTTGAACATGATCTGGACTTTAATCACGACGGCATGGTTCAACCGCAAGAGTTCATGCGAGGGGTATACGTGGATGGTTTCGAGTTTTCCGATGCCCGCCTGAATGCAGGCCTCGACCTAATGCAGCGATTTTCCAGACATTGGGGCAAGGGCTTCAACGCCATCGATACAACGATTGCCCCGTTTATGTTCATCCAGGGGAAAGGCGCGTGCTATTTCGGAGGGTCATGGCTTGGACGGCAAATGCTGGACAGTTGTGAGTTTGACCTTGGGTCCTTCCCGTTTCCCCTAGTTACGTCCGACGATCCTGTCGCCGGAGACTTCTACTGCGGGCCGTGGGGCGAGAACACTAAGGAACCCGGCATGGCCCTCGCGGTTTCCAAGGGACCGAACAAGCACATCGCCATCGATTTTCTCCGTTTTCTGACAACCAGAAAAAACAACTCCGCGTTCAACGCCGGTCCGGCTTGGGTGCCGGGGGTTATCGGGGCAGACATCACCCCCGCGGTCCGAGCCTTTCAACCGCTGATCAGGGGAAAGAGCGTTGGCCTTTTCGACGGTGTTCGGTCCTTCCAGATCGAATACAAACGTATTATACAGAATTTCCTCGGCGATGTGTACGACCGGGAAACGGCAAGTGTCGAGTTAGCAAAGAATTATCGGAAAACCGGACGTGGTGACAATCTGCGCGCCGCACGGGACTCCAAGCGACGGCTGCTGAAGGTCGAGGAAATCCGGAACGACGTTGACCGTCAACGGCTGTACGCGAAAACGCCGAAAGAAAAAAAGCTGTTGCGCGACCGGCTCACCAAGATTTACGAAACCCAAGTTTACGGTCTGAATTCTGTGTATGCCACGTTCGGAACGGCGGCGGAAGTGGAGGGGCGATAGATGGTGAGACATTTCATGGCGGCTCTGCAAAAGCACAAAATGTGCTATGCCCTCATTCTGCCGACATTCTTCCTCGTCTTTCTGTTCCGTTATTACCCGGCCTTTTCGGGCGTCTACCATTCGTTTTTCGAGTGGGACGGTGCACTGCTCGAGGAATGGGTCGGGTTCAGCAATTACATCGAGGCATTTCAGGACGCAAAGTTATGGCGCTCCTTCCTGGTCGTTATCGTTTTTATTTCCGCCAATATCGTCAAAATGATCCCCGCTATCATTGTGGCACTGTTGATATTCCACCTGAAGAGCGAGAAGCATCAGTACCTCTACCGCGTCCTCTTCGTGGTACCCATGATCATTCCCCAGATCGTTTACATGCTGCTGTGGAAATTCTTCTACGAGCCTAACATTGGACTACTCAACCAATTGCTCATTGGGCTGGGAATTGTCGAGCCCGACCTCCCCCCCATGTGGCTGGCCGACCCGGAATGGGTCATCCCCAGCCTTATCTTCATGGGATTCCCGTGGGTTGGCGTGGTATCCGTGCTGATCTTTCTGGCCGGACTGCAGAGTATCCCGAACTCCGTGTATGAGGCCGCGGACCTCGACGGTTGCGGAATCCTGAAACGCTGTGTCACGATCGAAGTGCCACTTATCATGTCCCAGATCCGACTGTCACTGGTGTTGATGATCATTGCCACCCTGAAGGGATTCGAACGAATCCTGATTATGTGCAATGAATTCGGTGGCCCGAACGGTGCGGCCAACGTCCCCGGACTCTACATGTTCCGCATGGCGTTCATGGAAGGACGGGTGGGATATGCCTGCGCCTTGGGTATGCTGCTTTTCGGAGTCATCCTGGTCCTGACTCTTCTTAATGACAAATATGTGAGGGTGGAAAAATGAGTGCCGCGCCAAAATGGAAAAACGTTCAACAAGAACTGGCCAAACACGCCGGCATACTGTTCGTTCTGTTTTTTGCGTTCTTCCCACTGTACATCATGCTGCAAGCGTCACTCAAAGACAACGCTCAGTTCGGCAACAACATCTGGCTGCCGATGGCCCCCTATCACTGGGCGAACTGGCTGACTGGCTGGTTGGCAATCAAAGACTTCATCGCCAACACGGTGATTGTCTGCGTGTTCGGTGTACTGCTCACCCTGGCATTCTCGATCACCACTGCCTACGTATTCGCCCGTTACAAGTTCCCGGGATCGAATGTCCTTTTCTACATGCTCCTGGCGGTGATGATGATGGTCAACGTAGCGAGTCTCGTTCCGCTGTTCACGCTGCTGCGCGACCTCGGCATGCTTAACAGCCTGATATCATTGATACTGCTCTCCATAGCTAACGGTCAAGTAATGTGCGTTTATGTGATGAAAAACTTCATTGAAGATATTCCAAAGGACCTCTTTGATGCTACGTCCATCGATGGCGCCACGGACCTTCAGGTTGTCCGCTCCGTCGTAATACCCATGTCCGGTTCGATTATCTCGACTTTGGCGATCCTGCGTTTCATAGCCACGTGGAATGACTTCGTTATGCCAATGCTCATCATGCGAGACGAGCAAATGTACACGCTCGGGGTCGGGCTGATGTCACTGAATTCCGGATACGACACCCAATGGGGCCCCCTTATGGCCGCCTACTGCATCGCATCCATCCCGCTGGTCATAATCTTTATTTTCACGATGCGCCTGTTCGTTAAAGGTCTTTCGTCCGGAGCCGTTAAAGGTTGAACACAAATTAAAGGAGGTGAATCGTATGGAGTGAACACCGGAGAGACGCCGCGAAACACGGACGTCCATGCATTGGCACGACCCTGTCGTGAACGTCTCCGACTCAAGGTCCAAGATCCAGTTTGTGTAAAAGTCGGCAAATAAATTGTCAAAAGAAATTGAGATTGGGAGTAGAGAATGATGAGAACCAACACAATGCTTGTCGCCGCAGCCTTGTTCGTCGCTTTTGGTATCGCCGTCACCCAGGTATCCGCCGCGTTGATTACAAGCGGATCCGAATGGTACGAAGGATACGGCAGGATGAATGATGATGAAATGCATTCCTTCGGCATTTCCGGATTGCCTAATACCTATGCAAACAAGACAAGCCCTACGGGAACCGGATGGGTTCAACTGGAGGCCCCTGCCGTGGACGAGTGGTTTCCAACGGCGGCCGGTCACTTCACGTTTGACGGCGTCATAGCCTACGATTGGAACTATTCCCTGGACATGCATATGTTCAGAGCTGGAGGATCCATGATATACTCGAGGCTGCAGTTGGTTGTGGAAGACGAAGACGGAACCATCGAGTATCAACCGTGGGACGCCGCGGAACCGATAACCTATCGGGAACTTGTGAGGGTAAACAAGAATATCTATGATGGTACAACATCCACTATAGAGTTTACGTCGACGTTCACGGAAAATGGCAAGGAATTATCCGTATTGTTCTATAACTACGACGGTACGAGCAACCGCGTCCTCTGCCTCGACGGCTGGGAATTGACCGCGACGCCCCTCCCCGAGCCAGCATCCATGGGAATGCTTCTCGTGGGGACTCTGGTCATGACGAGACGGCGGCGGCGCCAAACGAAAAAGGAGTTGCTGACACCATAGCAAATGCTTAAAATGAACAGACATTCAAGCCGACCGTCAGGCGCGTTTACACTGATCGAGTTGCTGGTTGTCATTGCCATCATTGCAATACTTGCCGCTCTCCTGTTGCCGGCTCTCCGCCGGTCGCGTGAAGCCGCTCGACGCATAGCCTGCCTGAGCAACCAACGGCAACTGGGCGTTTACGCGCATCAATACCTCCAGGACAGCGGCGGATTGTGGCCGATGTATTACGGCGGTGACACAACTTGTCACTGGAGCACGGAACTCATTTCTCTGGCGGGAAAAGACAGGTGGTCGGGTCCGGTTCTCGATATTATTGACTGCCCGTCACAGCCCGTTCGAAGCCGGCATCGGTCCCACGGTTACGGTGGACGCGTCAGCTGCGACCCACCTCCCGACCACACCTACGGCGTGAATTACATCAACGTGTGGCGACTTGAAGGAATGGAAGGCACGGCGGGCGGCTTCCGAGGTCAGATGACGCGCGCAAACTCTCCCGCCAACTATTGGATGATCGCCGATTCCGCGGACTGGCCCAATACGGACATAGGCACGTTTCGCCCTATTTACGGATATTTCAGGCACGATTGCGGTTGCTGGGCGGACGGTGGCCTCGCGGGCCGGCATCAGGGCAGTATAAATGTCTGGTTCCTGGATGGACACGCCGAATCGGTGCACTACAGCAGAGCACGCTCACGAATTCCGTTTTCGAGTGTATGGACACCCGACGAAGGAGTGGTTGTCACAGGCGGTGCCTGGCCCTATTCGTTCTGGTAGTGGTCGGTCAAAATCACGTACCAAGAACCACGAACGAAGAACAAGGATTGCTGAAAACGACATTTCGCAGTCCTCTAACAATACCTAACAAGGAGGTATCGTGAGTAGACGGAAACCAATAAGCATCCCTCGCATAAGTTTCTCTGGACACCAGGTTTCAAGCCAAGTCTTCGCGCTCGTCGTAATGACGGCGCTGTGCCTGCACTTGCCAGGATCCGCTGCTGAACCGCCCGCGGCCCCAGAATACCGAACCTACACGCAAACCGACCTGGTACGGGACGGACAGTCCACTTGTATTGTCGTCTACCCCTCGACCCCGCCGCTCTACCAGGAATTGGCGAAAAACATCCAGAGCGCAATACAAACGCAAACGCAAGTAGCGCCGGAGATACGTACCGATACTGAAGTAACCGAGAAACATCACCCCGTGCTGCTTGAGCCCTATCGGGATCGCAACCTAATTCTCCTGGGGCGCCTGGGCATCAATCGCGCCATATGGGGTCCCTACAATCACTTCAAGTGCGCGGTGGACGGCTATTACCCCGGCGGCAATGACGGCTACGTGGTGCGCACGGCGGCAAACGTGTACGGAAACGGCGCGAACACCATTATCGTCGGCGGCTCGACGGATGCCGGAGCGCAATGCGCGGTGGATCGTTTCTTGAAAATCCTGGACGAGTCTCCCGTGGATGATCAACGTTTCGTTCTCCCCTGGCTGTTAGACGTGAGACTGGGAGGCCGATGTAAAACCGAGTTTGATCAAGACGACATCACTCCAAGCCCAGATCAAGGGGGACGTCCCCGCGCGGAGTCCGTCCATTTTTATACCAACGCCATGAACTATTACTGGTCAGGCCGGAAGATTTATCTCGAACACGCACGCCGTACCTTGGCAATGATTCTTGAAAGAATGAAGGATGACGGCCAGATCTCCAGCGAATACGGAATGGAATTCTTCGTCCGTGCTTACGACATGCTCGACGACAGCGGCCTGTTCACTCCGGAAGACATTGCCGCCACGGATCGAGCCATTATCCATTCTTTCAAAAGCTACGGGGACGGTAAACAGGCAAAGTTTCAGAGTCAGCTTAAAGACCAACGGAAGAGTTATCCGTGGCTTGCTGACCACAACACCGCTTCGAATCTGGCCGACAAAGTGATGGCTGACTTCATTCTTCAGAACCTTCCAGCCGCGCTTGTACCCGAAGAACTACGTCAAACCGCGTACACTCGGCGGCAACTTTATGTGGAAGCATACGATAAACTCATCCTGGAACGATGGCGCGCGTGCAGCAGCGGTTCTAACATGACCGACGTGGCAACCATGAACCTGTTCCGATATGCACTGGAAATGGAGCGCTACAAACGCTTCTTCGATTCCAATAATGCTCGGATGGCCGCGCTGTATCATCTGGCACGGACACGAAACCCGGATGGCGAGGATATGGGACTGGCCTTCGGAAGAACTTCGGGTACCACCGAGTGGCGATTGTTTATGGGCATCGCCGCCTCGTACTACCAAGATCCCGAACTGCGAGCGGTCATGGATGCGATACACAGGCGGGGACGGATCCACTTCGATGTTCATGTCAACGGCGTCCATACCTACGAACCCGGAGAGGAATTGCCGACGCGAAAACCGGACTCGCTTTTGGGCGCGACCATCGTCCCGTTCACACCCGGATATTATCGGCATTCGATAAAAAACCTCGGCCTGGCAAAGGATGAAACCTTCAATCTGGCCACAATTCGAGGGGGATTCGAAAAGGAGGATTACCTGCTGCTCAGCGGTGGACAGGACCTTCTGCCGAACACACTGATCCAGTTCGTCTCGAATGGACAAGCTTGGCTGAGTCATACACCCAAAATTCTGTCCTTTCACCAGAACGCGTTGGAAGTCCAGTGCCTTTCCGATACCACGGAATCAGAAGCGTCATCCCCGGCGGCTCGACTCGAACACTGCTTGAATGCGCCCGGCGCGGCATTCCTGAGCAGCACCGTCCCAACATACCACGGAACCCAATGGAATCGTCGAATCCTGTGGCTGAAACAACGGTTTTTCATTGTCTTCGACCGGGTGACGCCAACACAAAAAGGCGACTACATGATCATGGCCAACTGGCGGACCGGAAGAGGCGAATTGATCGCCAACCGATGGGTTCGAAAAACCGGCGAAACGACGTTTGTCATTGCACCGGCCACAAAATCAACCGCGCTTTCCGATATCGATGTTGACCCCACCACCGGAAGCAAAACCGCGGTTCTGCGACAGCGGATCGAAAAAACCATGAAACCGGGCGATGTCGTCGAATTCGTTAATCTGATGTTCACCTGCCCCGCGGAATCGAACACGGATTACGCGATTCGCCGTCACCCGTCAGGGTGCTTTCTTGTGAGAAATGGCGAGACCAAGACTATTTCGCTTGTAGGCAATCTCCCCGAAGAACTGGGCGACAGTGACGCCGCCATGCTGATCGTGACCCCCGATGAGCTCGTCTGTTTCGCTGCTCGGAAACTCACGTTTCGCGGGAACGAATTTGTGAATGACCAAACGCCAAGGACAACGCTTATCAATCTGGACGACCAGTCAGCAATAGTGAGAGAAACGTTACGCCAGTACTGGACCAACGCAAGTTCTATCCCCGCCAGCGAAAAACTGGCCGGAACAATCCCGCGAGACCAGGCCCGTGTGGAAAGGATTTGGCGGTACGGTGGTGCACAGCGACCGGGGTTGATACCAGATCCCATAAAACTCCACAACAGCACTTGGGACCTGGGGCGCGTCGCGTTATTGACGGAGATTACCGCGCGCTCGGGTAAACTGCCTGACAAAATCTCAGTGCGCGCCAGCGACAACGAGCACTGGCAACACTTCGATGGCGAAAGACACTACATGGGCATCGTTACAATGGCCAATTATGGAAGGATTCGGCTGAAGGAAGAAGGTTATCAAACCGTACATCGGAAACCCATACAAGCACGTTACGTGAAATTTGAGGGGGAACACATGGATCCATCGCCCGCCAATTCCTGGCCACCGCAATTCCCGCCCTTCCTTTTCTACGACGCCAACCGACTGACGACCTCAGACCCGGTCACCGCCGTGCCGGTCGCTTTACGGGGCGGAAAACAGACAGACATCATGATAGTGCCCGACTTGTGGCCAGGCTTCCGCAACCAAAACCATAGACGTCATGACCTCATTGTTCTTGACGCCGACGGAAACGAACGGTGGCACCGGGAAATCCAGTGGCGCATGTTTTTCACTCCGCGCGCACTGGACTGGGACGGAACGGGGTGCCAACACGTATTCGTTGGATCTTTCGACTACAATCTGTACGTATACGACGCCGACGGAAATCTGGTGCGCACGCTTACGGTGGCCGATGCGGAAAACCGCCCGGGATTCCCCCTTCCGAACGGCGTCGGTGTTTGGCAGCCCGACGACAAAGGACGCCGGAAAATCGTCATGCCGCGGTACAATAATTTCAGCTTCTTCAATCGGGATGGGTCCGTAGAGGGGCATGCTCGATGCGGTGGCCGCGGTGGAGGCTGGTATAACGATATTCTGAAGTATGGCATTGATTTCGACGGCAACGGGATCGAGGATACCGCCGCGATGCACGCCTACGCGTTGATGCCGGTAACACAGGCCACTGTCGGAAGCCGCGTCAGCAGCCCGGGTCTGCCGAGGCGTGAACGAACAGTGAGCGGCTCGCCAACGCTTGCGTTCGAGCTCTTCGCCCCCGGCAAACCAAAGCTTTTCATTGCACGAAAAAACATGATCGGTATGTACGATCTGAAAACAGGAACATGGACGGCCGTTTGGAAACCTAAGATCCCTTTAACCGCCGCGGTTGCCCTGCCCGAGAAAAACCAAATATTGTGCTCCAGTCAAGACCAGATCTTGTGGCGAATCCAACTGGACGAAAATCATGCGATTGCCCTGAGACAACGCATCCCCGTAGTCTGCGAAATTCGACGAATGACGCACGTCGATGGATGGCCCGGGGAAGCTCTTGCCGCTACCGACTCCGGACTGCTGCGGATTGCCGCGGACAATTCAGTCACTAAATTAGCCGAGGGAGATTTTGGAGATGTTGCGGCCCTTCCCCTCGAGCGGCGTATACGAATGATCGGCGTGACGCCTGACGGAAGAGTGGAAGCTTATGACATTCATGCGACATCCAACTAAATTGTCTCTGCAGTGTATGGTGTTGAACCAATAATTCTCTGGCAGCCGATCCCGACAGACTCCTTGCCCCACGGAAAGAATAGATCCCATGGAACACGACCGGTCCCACGGAACGACAACAGACAAACAAGAGACTATTTGCTTTTGCCTTCACGAAGACGAGAGACGCACTTTTTTCCCAGACGACTTGAAGCCAGAGTTGCGGGCCTTGGATTGCCAATTGCTATGGCGTGAATCCCCGAAAAACACCGATGAATTGATCGCGCTGTTAAACGAAACACAGACCCGCATTCTTGTAGGCAGCTGGAGCCTGCCGCCACTCCCCAAAGAGAGACAGCTTATACCAACGCTGGAATGCTATTGTCATGTCGCGGGCGATATTCGAGGCACGGTTCCCCTGTCTCTTATCCGTGAAGGATTTGCATGCTCTAATTGGGGGAACAGCATCGGTCGGGTGGTGGCCGAACACGCTCTGCTCCTTGTGCTGATGTGCCTGCGCCAGGCAAGCGACTGGACGTTGGCCATGCATTGTAACGGAGCGTGGAAAAACAATAAAAACTGGGGTGCCAGAAGCCTATTTGGACGACGAGTGGGTATCCACGGATTTGGAGGGGTAGCTCGCGGACTGGTTCGCCTGCTTGGCCCGTTCGGATGCCAAATCGCGGCATGTTCCGATAGCCCCCCTGACGATTTGTTCGCTCAACATGGGGTCACGCGCCTGCGGTCACTGGATGAATTGTTTGACTGGGCTGACATCGTCGTAGAAGCCGAAGTCCATAACGAACAAACAGAAAGAAGCGTCCGCGAAAAGCATCTGCGGGCACTCGGTGACGGTGTGTTTGTCAATGTTGGTCGCGCGGCATTGGTTGATGAAGCCGCTCTGCTGAAAGTGGCGAACGAAGGAAAGCTTCGCATCGGACTCGACGTTTATCACGTTGAACCGCTGCCCGTGGACTCGTCGCTGCGAAACTTGCCGAGCGTGTGTCTTTTTCCCCATATCGGCGGTCCCACCCTCGACCGCCGGATCGATGCCGGACGCTATTGCCTAAAACAAGTCAAAGCGTTTCTTTGCGGTAAAATACCCAAACCTCCTCATTATGGCGGACACTCTACATCGTCATCCCGCGAAAGACATGGACCCGAGGCCTAATCACGGAAGCCTCTCAGCTGCTTCGCAACGAACGCGCCGTCGTTAGCCAATCCCACCGTGCACACAGTGCCGCCGACGTCGACTCCCGACTGTCCCATACAGCTCACGCATGGCACAAGGAAACAATACAGATTCCGGCGACGATCATGGCAATGCCGACCCACTGCAGCGTGGAAACGCGAGAGTGGTAGACAAGGACGAAGGCAATCTGGATCAGCACGAAGTAGCCGCCTCGGCAAATCGCCTCGCCTACGTTGGGATTCAGGTGCCGATAGACACCGATCAGGAAGTAGATGCTGGTGATGCCCATCACATTGCCCGCAACAAAACACGCCAGCCAGTGTTCCCGATACAAAGCCCCGAACTTAAACAGCAACCCCGCAGTCACCTGCAAGGCAAAGAACGTCACGATGGAACCGTACGGCATTCTTCTCACCCAGATACAATGCCCCCTTGGAGGGCGAGACTTCGTCGAGCCGGGACTCGCAACTCCATCCCGGTCTGGCGGGATGCTACTTCTTCTTCCAGACTTTCACGTAGTCGATCTCGAAATCCAGCGGGTATGGGAGGTCCTCGGCGATCTCTCCGACCCAGCCGCCGATCTGGAACATGGCCATGAGCAGGTACATCTCACCTTCCGGCGTCGGACCCTCGTAGGTGTGAATCGGTCCGCCGTCCAGATGCCAGGTGATTCTTCCTTGCTCCCAGTTGATGGCCCACGTGTGAAAGTCCTTGGTCAGATCGCATGGGCAGCTGAAAGCTTTGTAACCGTTCTTGGTGAAATGCACATTGAACAGGTTCTTGTCAGGGCTCTTGCCCACCCACTCAAAGATGTCGATTTCGACGGCCGGCGAGGCCCCCACCGGATTCCCCTGGCGCACGCCTTCGGGGGAATACTCCTGGTTGCGCGCCCCGACTTGGTGAAGCCAAAACGCAGTATAGGCGCCACTCCCACAGACCGGCATCCTGCAGCGCATCTCCCACCAGCCATGCTTCTGTGAGAACTTCACCTCGTCTTTGAAGTCGTTTGGCGCCTCGTCATATCGGTAGATTGCCGAAGTCACCGCGGACACCGTCTTGGTTGCCGGCTTGTCGCGCATAGGCGTGTCCTTGTCCACGCGCAGGTGCAGAACTCCGTCTTCAATTACGTAGTGCGCCAGGGGCGGATTCGGTTGCCAGCCGCGAGTGTGGGCATTGGGGAAGCCGATTCGGTTGTAGTACTCGACGCGGCCCAGCCGATACCCCGGGAACCACTTGGTCTCATCCAGTTTGTTGCCCTCGAAATTGTCCTCGAACGTCAATTCCCAGGCAGTGTCTTGCGAAGGGTGCCACATCGTTTTCTCCTCCCGGCCTTGAATGACGCGCAACATGCGTGGCGATAGAATGGCCCGCGTGTCGTCGTCCACCAAACTGAACCGGTTCCCGTCGTTGGGCGTACTGAGATAGTTCCACACACAGTACGGAATCCCATGTTCCATGAGAAGCGAGATCACGTCACGCATCCAGTTCTCCCGGTACTCCTGGCGACAGTGCCGGATGGTGCCGAATTCGCCGCACCAGAGAGTCTTATCCGGGTGAGCGGCCACGAAGTCGAAGGCAGGCTGCAGACGCTTGCACAGCCATGCCTTGTCCACCCTCTCGTCGTTCGGGTAGGGATTTTTGTCGTCGTTGACGAAACGACTGTAGTCCCGGTAAGGCTCGATGTCGGACGGGTAAGCCATCTTGCGGTTGTAGTAGAGCGGGCCCGCCATGAGAACCCCCTGCTGGTGGGTGAACTCGAACGGAGAATACATATGGAAGGTATAGATGACGTTCCTGTCGTCGTAAAGATGAAGACAGTCAAGCTTCTTCGGGCTGTTCCAGCAGGTGCTTCCGATGACTATCCCGCGAACCGGATTCGCTCGGCGCAGACGTTCCACCGTTTGCCGAGCAAGGTCATTCCACAAGTTCGACTCAACGTCCCGGACTTCGTTGAGCAGTTCAAACGCGACTCCCGGTTTGTCATGGTAGCGGCGTTCGAACTCCAGCCAGAACGCGATGAACCGGTCCTGGAGTTCCGCGTCATCCAGCAGCGAAACCTTTTCCTGGATGTCGCAGTAATTGCCGACCGCCTTGTGGAGGTTGAGGACCACATTCAATCCGGCTTTCTCGCACCACTCGATGAATGCATCGACCAGCCGAAAGGTTCGCTCCCGATAGATTCCAGGTGCTTCCTCCAGGACGATCTGGTCGAAGGCAAGGCGAACATGATCGACACCGAAGCCGGCAATGTTACGCACGTCCGCTTCCGTGATGTACGTGTCGAAGTGCTCGAAGTCACCGGGAGAAAGCGGTCCCCGCCACTTGTCCGGGAGGACGTTGAACCGCTTGTAGTTGGTCAGCCAACCGCCGATCCCCATCCCGCAGTGGAATCCGTCAAACACTCTCATCGTGCTCATGTGTGCTCTCTTCCTTGACTGTGGCTCCCGGATGGAACAGGTAGTCCGCCGTAAAGGTCCGGGGAGTTGGAGACGCCGGAGCGCCAATGATCTCCAGCACCTGTTCCACATGGGTGTTGTTGTCGGGGTAAAACCGGGTGATGTCCACGGGATACGCGTAGAACGGCAAGTCGGGCGAGAACCCGACCAGAGAAACATCGTCCGGCACTCGCAGCCCCAGCCCGGACGCGCAGTGGAGGAATTGCAGACACTGCTTTTCGTCGCTTGCTATCCAGGCCGTGTGGTTTCCGGATTCCAGCTTACGCCGGAGACCGCTCAGATCGCTGAAGCAGTCGCTGACCGCGCTGTCTTCGAGATCGATACCGGGGAGTGCATCGTGAATGCCATCGAGCATGCCGCGAATACGCTCGATGTATATCTCCTCGCGGCGGACCGCCTTTTTCACAATCCCCATGCCGCCGAAAAAGCCGATCTTCCGATGACCGGCCGCAAGCAAACGTTCACAGGCCTGCCGCGCCGCCGTTCGGTGCGACGGGAACACCACCGGCCCCGAGAACTCGCCGCATTCCCCGATGCCGACGACGGGAATACCCTTCTCCAAGAGGTTTCGAACCGCATCGCTCTGGTACGACTTAACCCCAAGCACGACTATGGCCGCCGGCTTCACCTCAAGGCAGTGCGCCAGGTTCTCCCGGCATCGCCCGTACAACACAACCGGTGAGTAGCCCCGCACCGTCAACCGCTCCAACAGCATGCGTGGCAACTCGCTGTAGTACTTTCGCTCCAGCGCGCATGTAGACGCAATGATCACCACCGTCTGACCTCTGGTCGAGAGCCGGAACCGATTACCGAGACTTGTACTCCGCCAGCCCATCTCCTCCATGTACTGGAAAATCTTCCGGCGGATTTCCTCGCGAACCCCGGGTTTCCCGTTGATCGCCCGCGACACCGTCCCGATCCCTACACCGCAGTGGCGCGCGACGTCCTTTATCGTTGGCTTCCTGTTGGGCATGACCAAAAACTATACTCCGAAGATGGAAATATTTCCATTTGAAATGCAATATAGCATGCTCTCGGAGTGAATCCAGCAGCATTAAGACGAAGACAGGGCGGTTCCTTTCTGGGACGAAGAGGCTTCGGACGCCATCCCCGGAAACTTTCAGCGCCGCATGGGACTTGCACAGCTAGTCAGATCCCCCCCCGAACGGGGAGACTTATTATTAAGCGTAATCCGTTTTTTTCGGGTTTTGTTCGCTTCAGACTTGCACTATCTACCGTTACGCTTTATTATTATCTCAACGTTGAGTTAATTAAGCCGAACGGCGGAGAACACACACGCAGCATGAACTCAAAGACCATTGGCCATCCCGAGATCTTGAAAAATCTCAATAAGTACCAGATGCTGAATCTCATCCGTGAGGACGGTCCCTTGTCGCGTACAGAGATTGCCCGGCAAACACGCCTCGGCTGGGGCACGATAACAAAATATGCCGCAGAATTACTCGATGAACAGGCAATACTGGAAACGTTCGAAAAAGCAAACAAGGGGCAAGGAAGGCGCGCCAAAAAACTTACCGTAAACCCCGATAAAGGATGGATTGTGGGGGTCGAATTGGGTTCGTACGCCACTCGCATCATCGTCGTGGACTTCAGCGGACGGATTGTTTATCGAACGTATCTGCTTACCAATTCGGCCGACGGCAGGCAAGAAGTTCTGGAAACACTGAGCCAAAGAATAGCCGAAAGCATAGACAAAGCAGGTTGCTCCCTGGATTCGATAATCGGAATGTGCGTAGGCGCGGTTGGGCAAGTCGACCATACAGAAGGATGCGTACTGAAGACGGCGAACTTCTCCGATTTCAACGATGTCCCGCTACGAGATTATTTGTCGGAAGAGTTTCGTTGCCCCGTTTACGTAGAGCAGGCGCAACTGGTTATCACTCTTGGCGAAATGTGGCGCGGAGGGGGCAAAGGCGTATCCGATTTCATTTGCCTCACGCTTGGAAATGGTATTGGTTCCGGCATTGTCTCGATGGGCCGACTTCTGCGTCCCTATCCGTTCAAGGGGATAGGCGATATAGGCCATCTGACCATAGACAAGAACGGCCCTCAATGCACCTGCGGAAACAAAGGTTGCCTGGAAGCGGTTGCCGGAGGGGCCGCCCTTTTACGGCAATTGCGCGCCATATCACCAGATATCACGTTCGAAAAGATCGAATCCAATCCTGCCCTCCAATCCAGCGAGATCCGACGAATTATTCGTGAAGCGGGAGTGTCCATTGCCACCGCACTCACGTCGGCCATACAAATTTACCACCCGGAAAAAGTCATTGTCAGTGGAGGCTTGACCAAGCTTGGAGACCCACTCATGTCTCCTATCCAGAAAGAGATCGAAGCACGCCTGCCCATCCGTAAATTTGACGTAAGCCACCTTGAAATAACACAACTGGGGGACTGGGCCGGTGCGCTCGGTGCCGCACGATTTGTGTGGGAAGAAACGTTCACTCACAAGGTTGAATACGTCTGAGGCAAGTGAGAACAAACGTCGACGCGAGAGTGAAAGCAGATAACGAAAGGCCAAGCAAGGTGAAACAACATGAAGGATGAGATCGAACGAGCATTGCTGGGGTGTTGGAAACGTTTCTTTATGATCGTGGCCGTCGCGTTATCCGCTGGAGACTTGACGCTTCATGCCGACGAGAAGGATGCATCACCCCCCCCCTTCGTTCGTATTGAAGCTCCGAAAACCGACGACGTTGTGCGACCGCTGACCGAGGCGGAAATGGCCCTCGGATACCTGAAAATTAACCACAACTTGAGCTGGAGCAATACCAAAAACCGACTAGATGGTCCCATCCGCATAACGTTTGATCTTGGAAAACCGTATCACCTTCAAAAGGCGCGACTGGTGTGCCTGTCAAGCAGATGGCGAAGCTTCACGGCGGCACGAATAGAAGTGGCAAACTCTGTTGACGAATGGACATGCATAACAGAGCAAAAAGGACCGGGGTCGGCGGTTACGGACAAAACCTCAAACCGGAATGACCCGCATGAGTTGCTTGCGTCCCTGAACAGTGCCTATCGTTACGTCAGAGCCGTGATAAAACCTACGGGCTGGTATACTTTACAGATTGACTCCTTTGAAATCTCCCGCGCCCTTTCAACCTCCGTTTCCGACGGCGTGAAAACCTTGAAAAAAGACTCGGCTTTTTATGCCCCTGACGGACCGTTCAGGGAAGAATGGGCCGCAGCCGGCCACTGGCTGGAGTCCGCCAAAGGATTGAACGGGGCGGGCGGATTTCCCCCGGAGGCCGGACCGGGTGCTTACGTAAAGGCGTATTTCCACAACCAAAGTGACATGCCCATGCGGATCGACGGTCTTACGATTAACGGCGTCAGCCTGGACAAACACCTTCATCGCCAGCCCAAAGAAGGCGACGGCGTTTACAAATCCAGCATTTGGATAGATCCCAAGGAAGATTCTCCGGACTTTCAAACGCTCGTGAATGCAGGGGATCCCATCTGGTACAAGGTCGAGCCGAACCCAGTCCCACCCGGCCAGTGCACGGAAGTCACGTTACGCCTACGCCAACATTTGGCCAGTGCAATCGACCTCGGGATCGATACTTCCATGGGAGGGCGCATAGTCGACGTAGCACCCCGAACCCCAGCCGTGGACATCGAGTTCGCGGGGTTCGACAATGGGCTCCGGGAAATGGTTGTGTACGCCCGGCGGCTGGCACCCGACAGCGGGCTCGTAAGCCGCGTCCTGCTGGATGGAGAGGATTGCACGGAGAGTGTGACTGTATACCAGCCCGGATGGCTCGAAAGAGAAGACGAGCGGAAACCGCTGTACGCCCTTCAGATCGCTTTGGACAAACCGCTCGAACGAGGATCGTTCCACCGCGTTTCGCTGGTCACGGAGACGGGACGGGGCTTTACAACACAAATTCGGGCGTTCGCCAATCCATTCGCCATAGGGATGTTTGGAGCATACGGACCATCCGATGACTTTTTTGACAGGCTGAAACGATATCGTTTCAACTCGACTATCTGGTTTGAAAGGGATGAAGACCTGCACGAACAGCATGGGCTATACGCATTCTGTGGAAGTGGGTCAACAACTCCCCGATCGGGTTCGTGGTGTCTTGCCTATTACCAGTTGGACGAACCGGACGTGAAAGACTACGGCACGAAGTCCATCAAGGACTATTGGCGACGCCTGGGAAGCACGGCACACTATTGCATTGCAACGCGAAACCGCTGGAACCGGGAGAATCCCGCGGTGCCTGGCCTGCTCCAGATAGATTCCACGTTCAAACCCCTGAACCTGGCGGTTTATGCCCAGATCGCGGACCTTCCAGCCACCGACCCGTACGCCCCCAGAGCCGGCAACCCGCCCTTCGGTCTGCATCACGTGTCTGCCAGACTCCAAGTTCTCGCGGCGCACAGTGAACCGAAACCCATTCATGCGACACTGCACTGCTGCAAAGATGAAAAGAACGCGTTTGTCCGTTACCCGGCGGCGGAGGAAGTGTCGCTTATGGTGAGTTATGCATTGATGCAGGGCGCAAAGGGCATCTCGTATTACTGGTGGCGAGGTGTCGGGGGACTCGGCGGCAACCCGGACCTTCTTCGCGACATGGGCAAGATCAATGCACGTATCGAGCAGATAGGTCGTCTCGCGTCACTGAGCGTACCCACTGGCTGGGCAAGTTCGCCCGACACCAATGTCCTGCTGGAATGCCTGTGGGCGGCCGGAGAAGGCATGGTGCTCATCGCCTGCAATGAAGACTATGACTCCATAGCCGCCGCCGAAACGGCGGACGAAGGATTCGAGACGCGCCCGCGGAAAAACGTGACAGTGGAATGCACATTGCCCCCAGGTACGGAGAAGTGGCGCGTTTGCGAAGTAACCCCACTTGCTTGGAAACCCCTGCCCCAACATTCGACTTCGTTGGAAAAAAGCGCGTCCGGACGGGTAACGGCAAAATGGACGATTGACGAACTCAAGACGGATCGATGGTTTGTAATTGTTCCCTGACCAGGCGGGATGATAAGGCCCCCGGTACGGCGCCGTCGCGCCAGAACATGAAGTTGCGGAACTGAACAAACGGAGGAACCTAACAACTTAAACACAACGCCAAGGAACGGAGAAGGGAAGTTCGCGGTATATGCCGCGAAAAACGAATCAAGAAATTCCAACGTTCAGGAGATAAAACACCATGAGACCAGCAAGATGTTCGAATGAAACAGCAGCCATTATCGTCGCGACAACCGTTTTGTTGGGAATAAACGCATTTTCCGGAACAATGCCTACGGTTACCATCGGCGGACTTGACGGCGCCGCGCACTGGGCTTGGTACGAAGGCGAATGCAACTTCGATAACGACAATGGGAATGACGCTAGAGCTTTCGCAAGGTATATAACGAGAGCATCGGGATTCAATTCTAAGTTGTCGCCCGTAGTGGAATCGCTCCTGGAGAATCCCTATGGGAATGTTGAAACGGTGTGGACCGTCAGTATGCCCGCGGCCATGGATAACGCCCAGTTCTATACGTACAGCGGCTCGTATGCCACAAGACCCTACGACATACTCGTCGGCGGAACCGAAGTCGGATCGTTTACATTGCAGGGAGCGGGCAGCACTCTCAGTCCTGATTCATGGACTGAAACAGCTATCGGCACCCTTGGTTCGGGGCCCCATACCATTGAGGTGCATCAAGGGAATGGTACGTACAATTCGTTCTTGGTCACCGACGGCTATTACATCACGGACGGCGAACTTAGTGCGTTTGGCGGTCTCGCTGAAACAACCGTAGCTGGGATGGATACCGACTACCGCTGGCGGCAGGCACCGACATTCGAGACAATTCCCGGCGTGAGCCGACCAGTCTCCGCAACCATCGATATAGCCGACGCGGTGGGGTATACAATTCTTCTTAACGGTACACCGTACATATCTGGAACTCCTATCACTGAGCGCGGCACTTACACATTGACTGTCGAAGCGTTCGGAAGTGAAAACCAAGATCGTATCCTGGCGGGCGCAACGTTTGTCGTTCCAGAACCCGCCACATGCGGTCTGCTGTTGCTTCTGCTGCCAGTATGGCTCTGCTTGAGCGGTCGGACAAAACCGTGTGCTGTACGCGGCCAGTCTCGCTAAGAATTTCTGGCCCGGCAAAGTGAACAGGCCTTAAGCGGGCTCTCACCCAGGTAGGACAGAAGCTATGTACACTCTTTTCCAAAAGGAACACCGAAGTGATCGGCACGCGTTCACCCTGATTGAGCTGCTCGTTGTCGTTGCCATCATTGCAGTACTTGCGTCCATTCTGCTTCCTGCACTCAGAAAAGCGCGCGATTCAGCCAAACGCGTGTCCTGCATGTCCAACCATCGCCAGATTTTCCTGTCAATGGAATTCTGGTACGAGGATGAACAGCGATTCCCTCCAGCCGATCCAGGAACATGGGGGTACGGCGATGTCTGGTCACTACAAATGGTTCCCGACTACATCGGCACGAGGAAGATCCTGGATTGTCCGGCAATTGGCGGTTTAGGTCCATACAATGATTACTTGCTGAACAATTATAATTGGGGAGACGCATTCCCGGAGCGCAGCCGCTCCGGGCCATCAGGACACCAAAAGCAGGAAATTGTCTACCCGGCGCGAACCGTTCTTACAACCTGTGGACGACATTTTGAATTGTGTACACTCCCCGGAGCATTCGAAACGCATGTTTGTGGCCCAACATCAATGGCGGGAACAAATGTGGGTGGTACCGGAATGGTATATTATTATCACGATAACCGAGCCATCGTATGCTTCTGCGACGGCCACGTAGCATCCGTTGACGCTCCAGCGAATTCCAACGATCAGTCAACGTTGACATATGATATGTTCAGTATAAACAACAGCGCAAACTACCCATGGTGAACACGTGCGCGGTCTTTCAAACCACCGGCGCACAAGTAAAGCGGGGCTCCCGGCCAGCGAGCGCATGTACCGGTTCGCGGCCTTGGACCGCGTTACAAGACCCGCTCCACTTATCTGCCACACTTTGTCGGATACCCTTAAACGATCCGCTTTCACCGGAGTGCCCGGAACAAGTCGGCTTGCCCGCCGTAACTGGCGGATTACATCTCGGGTTCCCATCCCGACATTTCCAAAATCCCTGCTTTTACTTCTACAATCTATAATCGTGATTCGTTGCCGCTGCGTCAGCCCCCCTCCGGCTTGTCTCTTCGCGGCAAAACGCTAACGTACCTGACGCACACATCCATAATAACCGCATAACCACAACCTTCAGTCATATGAAAACCTTAAGAATTCAATCCATTTGCAGAAAGGCCATTGTGATTGTGTCAGGCACAGCACTGTTTTTGACCAACGCGGCCGCGGCCAAGGGGTCCTATTTTTTCGACTTCGCAAGCGACCCGCGTGAAGAGGGTTGGGCCTTCCAGGCATCGCAAAATGAAGGCGGAATGAGTTACAACCCGGCGGAAGGCTATTATCTGGATAAAGGCGGCAAACTTATCAGTCCGGAAATCCAGTGCGCGGATGATCGATTCCAGTTCTATCGCATGACGTTCGAGTCTAAGGCGGACAGTGAATCTTACTACGCCGTCCAGTTCGCCGACAGCAATGGTGACCTTATTGTCGCCGATAATTATGCCAGCGTGTACCCCTCGGAAGATTGGGTCGGCAATGACGTGTGTTTCCGCGGGCGGGAAAGAGGCGTATCGTTCAAAGTACTCTTCCAATCCCGCGGTGACATCTCTGTCCGTAATCTCACTATCCAACCCGTTTCCAACAAGGATGTTGTGGCGTGGGCGGACAGACTTTACGCCACCTTACCCGAACACCATTACCACCCCCACGCCGACCGCTGGAAACACATCCCAAAAACCATGGCAAAACTGCGCACCGGTGAACCACTCCGCGTTGTCATGCTGGGTGACAGCATCGTGAATGACACCTTCAACTCACTTTGGGAGGCCTTTGTGAAGGAGGCCTATCCCCAGGCCAGGATGACGGTCGTGTGCTCGGTCCGCGGAGCAACAGGGGCTCCTTACTACCAACGCGGTGAACATTTCAAAGTCTATGTGGAGGACCTCGAACCCGATCTGCTGATTGTCGGCGGCATCTCCAACGGCGGAACGACCGAGCCGCTTACAAACTTGCTCGACTTGGTTGACAGGACGACCGGGTGCGAAGTTCTGCTGATGTCCGGCCCCATGGGACCGGACTGGAGACCGCATGCCGATGGTGACTTCACAACTCCCCTCCCCGTGCTCACGCCACCCAGACGAAAAGTCTATCGGGAAATGAAGCTGCTGGCCTCTCAACGAAACATCGAGTTCCTGGACATGTACACCATTTGGCATGCCTATCTCGCGCAATCGCAAAAGCCCTGGCAGTGGTTCCACCGTGACCGCGTCCATGCCTGCGACCGCGGCAAGCAAATCCTCGGTCGCATACTGAAACGATACTTTCAGCCATAATCTTAGAGTCTATCGCAACACCGTCGAACACGTCTGCAAGCCGGCACTGTACACCATCGGCTTTCCGAAAAACGTACCTTCACTTCTTTCTGCTCATACATACTATTTCCGGAGACCGAGCGTTTATTGTGTACAGGAGCGCGAACCATGAACCAAACACGATTTACATTAATCGAATTACTGGTCGTTATCGCCATTGTCCTGCTGTTGGCCGGGCTTCTTCTCCCGGCATTGAACATGGCTCGAAACAGAGCGTGGTCCGCTCGCTGTCGCGCTAACCTGCACAGTATTGCAGCGGGACTGCGCATGTACCTGGACGATGCCAATGACATCATGCCCGAGGCCGCACAATTGCCTTCCGCAAACCTCAACGAAAACCCCGCCATCGCCGACGTACTCGCGCCGCACCTGGGAAATAATGAAGTATTCCGTTGTCCCGCCGACAATAAAGGTTATTTCACGTCGGAAGGCAGCAGTTACGAATACAATGCCAACCTCGGCGGTCGTCGGGTCGACAAGACATTTCTCTCCCGCGCACTCGGGATCGAAAACGTCCCCGTCATGTACGACTACAAAGCGTTCCATGGCGAACCTGGACGCCCAGGCGCCGCCAATTATTTATTTGCCGATGGACACGTCGGCGATATGGAGTAGGAAGCATGAAACGCAAAACGATCGGTGGTCTGGCTGTACTGTTCGCTCTTGTCGTTACCGGCGCACTCGGGTGGTGGTTAATCGGAGGCCCCCCTACCCGTCCACCCTCCCCGACTGAGGCGGATCCCGGGGCGGTGACTAAGTATCTGGCGTCCGAGGATTTTGGACGTCTTACCGCCGAGCAAAAGCGGGACTATCTCAGTCAGGTTCGCGCGCAAGCTGACAATCCGCCGGGATCCGCCCGTGGAGCAAGACAATATCTCCGTGAACTGACCGACGAACAACGTCAGCAACTCCGCAACAATATGCGCGAGGTCCGCGGGGCAATGATGCAAGAACGTATGGACGACTATTTCAGCCTTCCCAAAGAAGAACGTGTGGCCTACCTGGACACCATGATTGACCGCTTCCAGGAATTCGGAAGACGTCGAGGCGACAGGGATGGCGGCCCGCCGCGACGGACGCGTGGACCAAGGCCTGGAGACGGCACTTCCGAGGACACCATCCCCAAGAGGGCAAGTTCGCAAACGGACGGACAACAGACAGATGAAGAAAGTGAAGAATCTCGGCGCGAACACTGGCACGATCGGATCCAGCACCGCATCAAAGAGCGCATCGAAACCACGGACCCGGAAACCCGAGCCAAGATGACGCAATTCCATATCGAACTGCGCAAGCGCATGGAAGAACGCGGCATCCAACCGTTTCACCCGCGACATCGGTGACTCGTCCCACCGCACCAGACCAGCAATTCTTAGGTGAATTTCCTATTTAAGCAAGAGGCACGGCTTACTCCGTGGCCCTGGGTTTCTTCTTGCCGAGCGTTTTCATCAGACGGTCGATCTCCTGCTGTTTCTCCTCGATGATCTCGCGGTCGACCGAGACCGGGTACATGCCCGTCCAGAAAACGACAAGGGTGTACCCCCACTTGATGTAACGGTGGATCGTCTCTTCGGACATTGAAGCCCGATTACGACCTTTCCGCCTGATGGCCACGCAACTGACTTGGCCCGGGAGGATGTAATCGGCGAACGTGCGCGGCCCCGGACACAGCGGTGCTCTCGACCAGGCGTAGGCCAGGGTGTGCAAAAAATCCGGTGCCGCCGGCTCGATCAGGAAACGCATCCCGGGATAACGCTGCTTCAGCTTCGGCAGCCACTCACGGTAGACGGTGATGCCGCTGGGGGTCCACCCCTTCATGCCGGGGTAGGCCCCGCGGTGGGTGGCGTCCAGCCCGATCAGCCTTACGCCCATCCTATAGAGCGGGTCCAGCTCGCGGTAGCAGGCCTGCATGTCCTTCGGGTTGTCCGGGTTCACCGCGTGGCGGCGCCCAGTGTCGAAGCCTCCGCTGACGGCCGTGGCCCGGCCCCACCACAGGCCCATCTCCACCAGCTCGGCCGCTTTACTGAACTCATCCTTCGTGGCCAGCATCTCCTCGGTCCACTCCGAACCGATCTCCCACGTCATGCTGGCCCCCCGGTGTTTGCGGTACAAGCCCGTTACGTTCCAGATCATCATGCGTCGGAACCCGCGGTCCATCACCTGTTTTTTCACGTACTCGGGAAAGCCGGTCCAGCCTTCTTCGTCGAGCCGCCCCTCGCCGTCGCCGGCGCTGCCGCGGGTGAAGCCGCGCGGGTTGTTGTCGCTGAGCAACGTTCCCACGCTTGCAGCCTGGGCATAGATCGGTTCGACGGATTTGTAATAGCTGGTGCCTCCGTAGGTGGCACTGAAGAAGTCGCGGTAAGGACGATAAGCCGTCACCCACGCAGTCGGCCGGGCAACCCCCACCGACAGCGTGAAGCGATAGGTTTCGCCCGCTGCCAGCGTGACCGGGCCGGGAACCTCCGTGTAATTTTTGGCGGCCACCGCAGTATTGTAGATCAACGTCCAGGTTCCGTCCTGCTCGCGGTAGTCGTAATCCACTGTGATGTCGATCTGCATCTCCAGTAGCTTGTACATCAGAGCCGACCCGACGAACAAGTCGCCGTGGTGCACCCCGGTCACCGGGGCGTATGTCATGGCCGGGTAGATGCGCCGCCCCGGAAGCCGGGTCGACTGGCTGCCCTTGACATCCTGGAAACGAACATTCTGCCAGGTCTCGATAATCCGGCTGCCGTCGCGGGGCATGGCGATACCGCCGACGGTCATGGCCGGTGTCTTGACGGGCTTGTCGGTTTGGTTGACCACGGTGTAGTGAAGCAGGCACCCCTCGGGGATGGCCTCCAACTTCACCTCCACGGTACAGTCGCTTTCGCCGTACAGCGGCGTGATCCCCGGGCGAATCACCTCTTCGTCGTCGACGGTCAGTGTGAGGTACGGCAGGTTGTTTTGCCGGACCAGCCGCACGGCGATGTCCATCGGATTGTCCTGGACGGCCGCTGCGTGCAGGCACAGCACGATCATGCCCAGCCACGTCCAGAATGCCCTTATGGTGATTGTCTCCATCGCTTGCCGTTTAGTTCAGTGCCGCATGGTGACTTGCACACCGACAGTGGTGCCGGGGCGCGAGGGAAGAACCACGGACGGATCGTGCTCCTCGCCATCCACGCGAATACTGCTGACCCCCCGTGCAACGTGTCCCGGATTTCGCACGTCAATGTCGTATCGGGTGCCTCTGTACACGCGGATGACTCGGTACCCGGACCAGTCCGGATGAATACATGGGTCGATGCGTAACCCCTCCAAGGTGGGGCGAGCCCCCAGAATGTGATCCAGCGCCGCTCTGAACATCCACGCGGCCGTACCGGTAAGCCATGCGTGACTGCCCTGTCCAAAGGTCTCGTGTTCGTCGGATGTCGTGTACTGCGCGTACACGTACGGCTCCACCTGGTACCGATCCGAGTCGAAGGACGCCGGTGCCAATCGTTCGTACATCTCCGTTGCGCGCGTGCCATGCCCCAGAAGGCACTCGGCGATGATTGCCCACGTCGTTGTGTGGTTAAAAATGGCGCCATTCTCCTTTTTTCCCCAGACACATCGCGTGATCAACCCGATCCGGTCGTCGACGGCATGATAGGCCGGCGCCAGCAATTTCGGCCCAAACTCCGTGTCGAGATGGTCCGCCGCCGATTGCATCACGGTATCGGCACGTTGTTCGTCCGCCACCCCGGAGAGCACGGACCACGTCTGCGGGTTGAGGTAAATACGGCCTTCGTCACACTCCGAGCTGCCCAATTTCCGCCCGTCGGCGCATACCGCGCGGAGGTACCACTCTCCATCCCAGGCGTGAGCGTTCAGCGCAGCAGCAGCCGCTTGGTATGTCGTCTCAAGCTCGTTTGCCCATTCCTCGTCCTTCAATACGATACGTGCAATATCCGCCAACAGCCGTAGATTGTAGGCGTAGGCCATGCCCGCCCAGACGCTTTCGCCACCCCCTTCTTCACCACCCACAAAATCGAGCGTGTCATTCCAGTCGCCTCGCCCGAATGTCGGAATCCCGTTGGGTCCGAGGTTGTTGTCAATAAAACGCACCGACGCGCGCAAATGGTCCAAGAGCGTCCCGTCCTTACCGTCGTAAAACGAAGCGGATGCTGATAAAATGGATGCATCGCCGGTTTCCGCCAGGTAATACCATGCGGCCGTGATCAGCCAGAGTGGGTCGTCTTTGTGTCCGGTAAACTCCGCCACCCCGGACACTGGATGGAAACAATGCGCGCACACACCGTCCGAGCGCTGGTAGCGCGCAAGGAGAAGGATCCGCTCGCGGACCAAGTCCGGATCGGTCAGTACAACGCTGATCGTGTCCTGGAGACTGTCGCGGAATCCCATACCCCGCGTCAACCCCCAGTGGTAATAGGATGCGTTGCGCGAAAGCAGGAAGGTTATTTTCCCCTGATAGGGATTCCATGCGTTCAGATAGGTATCCATGGCATCGGAAGGAGTATCAACCTGCACTGCGGATGTGTACTCCCGCCAGTACTGCTTCACATCGTCGAGGGCTCCCTCAACGGCCGTGGCTCGACCGTACTTCTCGAGCAACGGAAGACAAGCGGATTCGAGCATGCCTTCTTTTTTGTCGGCAACACCGAGAAGAATGTGGAACTCCAGAGATTCCCCGGGTGCCAAAGTAATGGAGTGCCGCAGACAGGATACCAGGTTTCCGGAGGAACCAGCCGCGCTCTGAAGGGCCCCCGTTTCGACCGCAACGGGATTGTGTTCGGCACGATACGGGCCGAAGAATACTCCGCGCTCACCCGCGTACGCAGCCACCGGCAGCGTTAATGCCATACACGCCACCTTATCCCA